>CALBTT010000211.1 GCA_937967645.1 uncultured Zoogloea sp. | reverse complement strand
GAGATGGTGATTCGTGACTGGAGTTCAGACGTGTGCTCTTCCGATCTGACTGCTGGGCGCACCCGGCCATGGAGGATGGCCTGCTGCCCTTCCACAAGCTGACCCAGTGGCTCACCTACTCGCTGCTCGAACCGCTGGAGTGGGCCGGGCTCACGGTCACCGGCCTGGAGGAACTCACCGGCCTGCCGGAGTATCGTAATGGCGGTTTGCTGCTCGACTTCGGCCTGATCCGCCCCCGCGACCCGGTCTTCTGGAGCCACCGCTGGACGGTGGATGCGCCGGCCATCGTCGAATGGCGGGCCCTCACCGTGATCGGCCTCGACCGCATCGCCGCGGCCGTGCGAGACGTGCTGGGCCTCGACGAGGCCGCCTTCCCCCTGGCCCGGGTGCTCGAAGGCGGCACCTGGTCGGCCGGGCGCCGCGTGGCGGCCCAGCGTCGCCCTGGAGGCGGGCCGCCGATCAGCCTCCTCAGCGATGGAACCGTTTTTTGACACCCTGGAACCGGAGGCCGCCATGACCGCATCCCTCACTGCAGCCATCACCGTCATCGATCATCCGCTGCTGCAGCACAAGCTCTCCATGGCCCGCAGCGCCGACACCACCACCGACAACTTCCGCCGCCTGGTGCGCGAGATCGCCTCCATGCTGGCCTACGAGGTGACCCGCGATTTGCCCACCGAGCTGATCAGCGTCACCACCCCGGTGGCAGAATGCCAGGCGCCGGTGATCAGCGGCAAGAAGCTCTGCCTGGTGTCCATCCTGCGCGCCGGCAACGGCATGCTCGACGGCATGATCGACCTGCTGCCCGGCGCCCGGGTGGGGCACATCGGCCTGTACCGTGACCCCCAGACCCTGGAGGCCATCGAGTACTACTTCAAGCTGCCAGACGACGTGGAAGACCGCCTGGTGATCGTGGTGGACCCGATGCTGGCCACCGGCAACTCGGCCAGCGCGGCCCTGTCGCGGCTCAAGGAGGCTGGCGTCACCAGCCTCAAGTTCGTGTGCCTGCTGGCCGCGCCGGAAGGCATCGCCGCCCTCCAGGCTGCCCACCCGGACGTGCCCATCACCACCGGCGCGGTGGACAGCCACCTCAACGACCACGGCTACATCGTCCCCGGCCTGGGCGATGCCGGCGACCGCATCTTCGGGACGCGATGAGCGGCAGCAGGGGGCGGGTGGGGCGCATCCGCCAGCAACACGAAAGGGAGATCCTGCAGGCCGCCGAGCATGTCTTCGCGCGTCGCGGCTTCCAGGGCGCCACCATGGCCGAGATCGCCCTGCGCGCCGGCATGCCCAAGTCCAACCTGCACTACTACTTTGGCACCAAGGTGGAGGTGTACCGCGCCGTGCTGGCCCACATCCTCGAGCTGTGGCTGGCCGAGACCGACCGCTTCACGCCCGATGCCGACCCCCGCGAGGCCCTCCGCCACTACATCGAGGCCAAGATGCGCCTCACCGCCGAGCGCCCCGATGCCTCCCGCGTGTTTGCCAACGAACTCCTCCACGGCGCCCCGGAGATCGGCGATTATCTGCGCGGCGCCCTGCGCGCCCTGGTGGCCGACAAGGCGGCGGTGATCCGTGGCTGGATCGCCGATGGGCGGATGGGGCCGGTGGACCCGGAGCACCTGTTCTTCAGCCTGTGGGCCCTGACCCAGACCTACGCCGACTTCGAGACCCAGGTCGGCGCCGTGCTGGGGCGGAGCGATCTGAGCTCCGCCGACTACCGGCGTGCCACCGACCACGTGCTCAACCTGGTATTGCGCGGCTGCGGCCTGATGCCGCCCGCCGCCCGCGAGGAACCCCCATGTTCGACCTGATCCTACGCAACTGCACCCTGCCCGACGGCCGCCGCGGCCTCGACATCGGCATCCGCGACGGCCTCATCGCCGCCGTGGCCCCGGCGCTGCCCGGCCCGGCCGGCGAGGCGATCGACGCCGCCGGCCAGCTGGTGACCCCGCCCTTCGTGGATGCCCACTTCCACATGGACGCCACGCTCTCCTATGGCCTGCCACGGGTGAATCAGTCCGGCACCCTGCTCGAGGGCATCGCCCTGTGGGGCGAACTCAAGCCCCTGCTGACCCAGGAGGCCCTGGTCGAGCGGGCCCTGGCCTACTGTGACTGGGCGGTGGCCAAGGGCCTGCTGGCGATCCGCTCCCACGTGGACATCTGCGACCCACGTCTGCTGGCCGTGGAGGCCCTGCTGCATGTGAAGGAGAAGGTTCGCCCCTACCTCGACCTGCAGCTGGTGGCCTTTCCGCAGGATGGCGTGCTGCGCGCCCCCGGCGCCCTCGACAACCTCAAGCGGGCCCTGGACATGGGCGTGGACGTGGTGGGCGGCATCCCGCACTTCGAGCGCACCATGGCCGACGGCGCCGAGTCGGTGCGCATCCTGTGCGAGCTGGCGGCCCAGCGCGGCCTGCCGGTGGACATGCACTGCGACGAATCCGACGATCCGCTATCGCGGCACATCGAGACCCTGGCCTACCACACCCAGCGCCTCGGCCTGCAGGGGCGGGTGGCCGGCTCGCACCTCACCTCCATGCACTCCATGGACAACTACTACGTGTCCAAGCTGCTGCCGCTGATCGCCGAAGCCGGGGTGGCCGCCATCGCCAACCCGCTCATCAACATCACCCTGCAGGGCCGCCATGACAGCTACCCCCGGCGCCGCGGCATGACCCGCGTGCCCGAACTGCTGGCAGCCGGCGTGCCGGTGGCCTTCGGGCACGACTGCGTGATGGACCCCTGGTATTCCCTGGGCAGCGGCGACATGCTCGAAGTGGCCGTAATGGGCCTGCACGTGGCCCAGATGACCGGCCAGGACGCCATGCGCGCCTGCTTCACCGCCGTCACCGAGACCCCGGCCCGCATCCTCGACCTGCAGGGCTACGGCCTGGAACCCGGCTGCCGCGCCGACCTGGTGCTGCTGCAGGCCGGCGACCCGGTGGAAGCCCTGCGCCTGCGGGCCACCCGCCTGCTGGTGCTGCGCGCCGGCAAAGTGATCGCCCGCACCCCGCCCTCCATCGCCACCCTGCACCTGCCGGGCCGGCCGACGAGCACCGCCTTCCGCCCTATGACGTAGGGGCGGTGCATGGCTGGTGCATGGCCGGTGTAGGGGCGGCTTCAGCCGCCCACGGACTTTGACCAACCACCTGCCATAATCTGCGCGCGGACTGAGCCTTTGCTCAAGCTCCGCGGGCGGCTGAAGCCGCCCCTACAGCGCCCCAACATCGCCGCTACATCGCCCCCTCACATCATTTCCCCGGAGCCACCCATGAAATTCGCCTACACCATCCTCTACGTAGAAGACGTACCGCGCAGCGTCGCCTTCTACGAGGCCGCTTTCGGCCTGGGCCGACGCTTCGTGCATGAGAGTGGGGACTTCGGCGAGATGGAGACCGGCGGCACCGCGCTGGCCTTCTCGTCGCGCAAGCTGATCGCCGCCCTGGGCAAGAACCCGGCACCCGCCGATTACCGGGCGCCCAGCTCAGAGATCGCCTTCAGCACCGACGACGTGGCCGCTGCGGTGGCACGTGCGGTGCAGGCCGGCGCCACCCTGGTGCAGGCCCCGGAAGCCATGCCCTGGGGGCAGACCGTGGCCTACGTGGCCGACCCGGACGGCTTCCTGGTGGAGCTGTGCACGCCGATGGGCGGCTGAACGCCCTCGTTACATGCTCATCATGTCGGCCGTACAGGCACCGACATGGTTGGCCTTCAGGCCGATCTTCATCTGCAGGGCCTGGCCGTCCTTCTGGATCACCTGATCGATGTTCGAGCGCAGGGTCTTGGCCGACACGGTGTTGTTGATGAACATGTCGGCCGAGTTGCCGTCAGGCAGGGTGCAGCTCATCTTCCAGGAGGCGGTGGAGTCGGTGCGCTTGGTGTCGGAGATCGTACACTTGGCGCCCTTCTTCTCCATCTTGTCCCGGTCGATGCCCGGCGTGAGGTAGGGGTCCTTGGCCAGGAACTCCTTGCTCAGGCACACGCGGGTGGTGTTCTCGCTCATCGGCTTGTACGGGCTGGCGGCCGTCTCCCGGGCCGAAATTGCGAGCTTCATTTCCCAGCCGCCGGCTTGCATGAGGGGCGAGGCGATGGCGCCGGCAGGCAGCGCGGCCAGCGTGGCGAGCAGCAGGCGCTGGCGCAAGGTGGGTGAGGTCATGGGGTTTCCGATCCGGATGTGAAGTGACGTTGGCATGATGCCACGGGCGTGCCGGCGCGGCTGTGACGCCGTGCATTGCCGCGCCGGGCACTAAGGGCAGGGGGAAGGGGGCAGGGCACGCTGGGCCGGGCAGCCCTCAGGGCGTGCCGGAATCCCGCAGGGCGTCGTAGCGCTGCTCCAGCTCGCGGCGCAGCTCCTTGCGCGCCTGGGCGGCCTGGAAGCGGCGCTTCTCCTCCGGGGTGAAGGGGCGCAGCGGCGGCACGCTGACCGGCTTGCGGTCTTCATCCACCGCCACCATGGTGAAGAAACAGCTGTTGGCGTGGCGCACCACCTGGGTCCGGATATCCTCGGCGATCACCTTGATGCCGATCTCCATCGACGAGTTGCCGGTGTAATTGACCGACGCCAGAAAGGTCACCAGCTCGCCCACATGGATCGGCTGGCGGAACATCACCTGGTCCACCGACAGGGTCACCACATAGCAGCCCGCATAGCGGGCGCCGCAGGCATAGGCCACCTGATCGAGCAGCTTGAGGATGGCGCCGCCATGCACGTTGCCGGAGAAGTTGGCCATGTCGGGCGTCATCAGCACCGTCATGGTGAGCTGGTGAGCGGGGAGATTCATCGGGGGCTCCTGGGGGAAGGATGAGAGAAGGATTGGGGAGGGGAGAACCCGATGAGAACCCAGGGCGGTGGGGGGCGTCAAATGCCACACAACAAAGGAGTTGCATGCAGTGAGTGAACAATCGGCCTCGGCATCCCCCACGCTTGCGCGCATCCGCGATGCGCTGATTGCAGTGGTCTCCACGGGCGCGCTGGCCTTTTACTTCGGCCGGCGCGTGCTGCGCAGGGCCGTCACGGCGCCGTAGGGCCGGTACAAGCCGCGAGCCGCGAGCCGCAGGCCAGCGGCCACCCCCGCGCGGCGGGTTTGCCCCCGTTGTTGCAAAGCGGCATCGGTGTGGGGGCTTGCGGTATGCTGCGCGGCGGCGCCAGATGCCGCCTGCGGCACCTGGACTGTGCCGGCTTACCCAAATTTCATCCGAAAGCGCACCCCATGCAGGTCTTCATCGCGGGCACCGGAAAGCTCGCCACCGAATTGCTCGACACCCTCGGCCAGAACGCCTCCTACACCGTGCTCCCATGGTCCGGCGAGCCGGCCACCGAGGCGCGGGCCATCGTCGTGCATGCCGGCTCCGGCCGCGAGATCGACGCCATTGCCCGCTTCTGCCGGCGCAGCGCCTCCGTCCTCGTCGAGCTGGCCACCGGCTCGACGCTGGAAGCGGCGGGGGACCAGGCCGGCTTCCCCATCGTGCTGTGCCCCAACACCAACATCCTCATGCTCAAGTTCATGTGCATGCTGGAGCGCTCGGGCGTCCTGTTTGCAGGCAGCCAGATCCGCGTCACCGAATCCCACCAGGCCAGCAAGACCTCCGTGCCCGGCACCGCCGTGGCCATGGCCCAGTCACTGGGCGTAGCCCCATCCGCGATCGTCTCCGTGCGCGACCGCAGCCAGCAGCAGCAAGATCTCGGCATCCCCCCGGTCCACATCGGCCGCCACGCCTTTCACCGCATCGAAATCCAGGACGGCCCCTGCAGCATCGCCATGGAAACCCGCGTGTATGGCGATTCGCCCTACGCCAGCGGCGTCGACCAGATCATCCGCGCCATCCAGCAACGGGAGCTGGAGAAGCGTCTGTATTCGATCAATGCGTTCATCGAGAACGGGTGGGTCTGACCGGCGCCCCGCGCATGACTTGTAGGGGCGGCTTCAGCCGCCCATCACACGTCTAAACACTACTCACCGACCACCGCGAAGCATGTAGCGCCGTCCACATGCCAAGTGGACAGCGCCATTCATCATGTGGACGCGTCTACATTCAATGTGGACGGCCGCGCATAGAACATACCGCCCGCAATGCTCTATGTTGGGCGGTCTACATGCTTCACAGCGGCGTTAACATTCAATGTGGGCGCCACAACATCCTTCGTTGACGTGCGCTTAAAAAGAAATGGGTATAGAACATTCTATGTTGATACTTGTTTTGAAATGAGGGCGGACATGACGGACATCTGGCAGCTCCCCGTAGCCTGATACTAGATGCCGCTGTCGTCGGCATCGTGGTTGGGGTGGGCACAAAGTGCGCTGATGCACAGCTTGCATCCAACCTTCGCCATTGTGGGGAGCCTGCATTTCGTGTGAGTCTCGTTGCTTTGCAAGCACTTTCCACGCTGGGACATCGTCATGGGGTTTATATGCAATCAGCACGATAAGAGCCGACACATCCCCATCAGTTTTGCGTGCTATCTGGTGTGCCTGCTCTTTCCTGGCTACTACATCGGTGAGCAATTTGAGCCGCAGTTGTCTGTCCTCACTCTGGCGTGGGGGTGGCTGGGCCCGCTGGATGGGCATTGGGCGTGGTTTGCCAACCCACTGTTCTTCCTGGCACTGATTTACTCAAACCAGCCAAGGCGATCAAGCCTTCTTGGCTTTGCCGGACTTACCCTGGCGCTCTCATTCCTTCTTTACAAGCGCGTCATCGTGAGCGAGGCGCCCACGTATGCACCCATCGTGGCCTATGGCTGGGGCTATGGCTTGTGGGTGGCATCGATGGCCGTTCTTGCCACGGGCCAACTGGCGCGCGATCTACGTGTCGAGCCTGTCCGAGGCTTGCTGGTTTCCCTTTGCGCGGGTGCAGTGTTTCTCCTGAGCTATGCCCTCTACTACATCATCGGGAGCGAATCGCCCCGCGTGATCCAAGAGGAGCGGAATCGTGAATTCGAGAGCCGATGCGCGGCCGCAGGCGAACACATCGCCAAGACTTCTGACGGCGCAAAGGGCATCTTCTTCGGCCCCGACTGGGGCGTGCACATCGCTGCCTTCACGCCCGAAACCCCGAACATCAAGCACGTTCGTGAGCTTGGCATCCTGGGGGCCGGGTTGCTGAACAGCGGGATGCTGGCGTTCTATGAAGCACGAGATCCTGCCGACAAAAGCCGATATGTCAGGTATGTCCTCGGCAACCCCAAGGGGAGCCACGTGGGCGAGCTTGACAGTGAATATGCCGTGCTTACGCAGCCCTATCCATTTCCGCGCCGCGTCAATCTCTCGGGCGCTACCATCACCATCAAGGACCGACGCGACGATTCCGTGATGGCCAGCGTTACCTACGTTCTGGACAGCGAAAACGGAAGGTTCTGCGGGCCTTCCTCGCCCGACTTCTCAACAACCGAGTTGGTGATTAAGGTTCTTGGGTTGAGGGGGAACAATTCTTCAGGGGAATCATGAACGCGAGGCTTGAGCTTCATATGACGAGCTTAACCCGGCGTTCCCTGTCTACAATAGAAACGCCATCACCCCCGATGGCGCTATCGTTACTTTTGTGCAAATCGTTACCGATGTGTTTGAGCACAAGCAGGACCGATCATGCGATGTCGGGTTACGCTGCGCTAACCCGACCTACACCGACTTTAGGGCGATAGCGGGCCTACATCAAAAGCGGAGAACACCATTTCTCCGGCTACGCTTTTCTTTATCGAGACACCGCGTCCGGTCCGTCCGTCAAGGGCTTAAGCGCAAGAATGAATTTGATCTGCTTCCGTCTGAGGCGGTTTTCGGGATTTCTTCTCGACCTACTGAGATTTACCTATGCTTCGCAAGCTGACATATGTGTGTGCGATAGGCGGGCCTGTGTGCCATGTAATAGTTTACGCAGGCTTAAATAAGGACTTTCTGGCTATCTATCAAGACCTTCTGCGTCATTCGGTAGCCCATGGCATCTTTCAATTGTTGATAGATCTCGTGGTCTTTGCGGGTGCTTATTTGATAGTGGCTCTTGCTTGCTCGCGGTCCAGAACCACTGCAAGTCAATTGGTGTGCTTGGTCGGGGTGTGCGCAATGCCGCTTTATTCGTACTTCTGGTTTTCGTCTCCGAATAGCCCTTTGGAGTGGAAGGTTGTGTTGCTTCCGCTCACTCTGATTCCGTGGGCAATATTGGTGTCGATTTTTGCTTTGTTTCTTGGTTGGCGGATCAACGCCAAGCATTGATTTTCCTTGGTAAAGGATCGCCCCTACCGCCATCATCCAGCCCCAGCCAGATGATGGCCCTCAAACTCCTAAACCTACCTTACCCCTCCAACGCCTCCTTCAACGCCTCCCCAATCTCGAACATATCCCCCACGATCCCGTACTTCGCCACACTGAAGATCGACGCTTCCGGGTCCGTATTCACCGCCACGATGGTCCCCACGTGCTTCATCCCGGCCAGATGCTGGATGGCGCCGGAGATGCCCATGGCGATGTAGAGGCCGCAGCTGCTGGCGACTTTGCCGGATTGGCCGACCTGGCGGGATTTGGGGAGCCAGCCGGAGTCGGCGATGGGGCGGGAGCAGCACAGGGTGGCGCCGGCGGTTTCGGCGAGTTCGCGGAATTGCTGGATGTTGGTTTCTTCGCCAACGCCGCGGCCCACCGACAGGATGAAGTCGACGGTGGTGATGTCGATGTCGTTGCCGCTGGCGATCTCGATGTATTCGCCGGGGGCGCTGGTGGTGGTGACGGCCGGTGCGGCGAGGCTGCGGGTGGTGGGGCTGGCGCTGCCTTCGGCGGGTTTGAAGACGGCGGGGCGCACGGTGAGGAGCACGGTGGCCTTGCCGGGGAAGTCCACTTCCACGTTCACCTTCTGGCTGTAGGCGGCGCGGGTGGCGACCAGTTCGCTGCCCTGGCATTCGATCTTGAAGACGTCGCTGGCGAAGCCGAGGCCGAGCTTGCCGGCGAGGGCGGCGGCGTAGGCGAGGCTGTCCACGGTGTGGCCGAGCAGGACGACGGAGGGGGCGAGTTCGGAGATCAGGGCGGCCACGGCGGCTTCCTGCACTTCGGGGTTGAACTCGGCGAAGGGCGAGGCGACGGTGAGGATCTCGTCCACGCCCGGTAGCGACAGGGCCGGTACGAAGGCCTGGGCGTTGGCGCCGATCACCGCAACGGTGATGGGGCCGCCGAGGCCCTGGGCGGCGGCGATCAGTTCGAGGGATACCGGGCGCAGCTCGCCCTGGCGGTGTTCTGCAATGACCAGGATCTTGCTCATTTTCATGCTCCCTTGAATTCGCGGATGATTTCGACGAGGCGCGCGGCCTGTTGGTCGGGGCTGCCTTCGATCATCTGGGCACGCCCCTTGGGCGGGATGTACATGCGGCGGACGCGGCTCAGGGAGGCGTCGACGCCGACGGTGGTGGCGGGCACGCCCAGGTCGTCCAGGCCGAGCACGTCGATGGGTTTGGCGTTGGCCTGCTTGATGCCGCGCAGGGAGGCGTAGCGCGGGGTGTTGATGCCGAGCTGGATGGTGAGCACGGCGGGGCATTGCAGGGTGACGGACTGGGAGACGCCGCCTTCCAGCTCGCGCTTGAGGGTGGCCTGGCGGGCGCCGGGGGCGTAGTCGAGGGCATTGACCACGGCGGCGTGGGGCCAGCCGAGTTCGCCGGCCAGGCCGATGCCGGTGGCGGCAAAGGCGTGGTCGGACGACTGCACGCCGGCAAACACCATGTCGGGGGCTTCCTTGCGCACGACGGCGGCGAGCAGGCGGGCCATCACGCTGCTGTCGGAGCCTTCGATGGCGTCGTCCCACACGCGCAGGGCGCGGTCGGCGCCCTTGGCGAGGCATTTGCGCAGGCTTTCGTCGACGCGCTCGGGGCCGATGGAGACGACTACCACCTCCACGTCGCCATTGCTGGCTTCCTTGATCTTCATGGCTTCTTCGAGGGAGTAGTCGTCCCACTCGTTGAGGTCGAAGAGCAGGAAGTCTTCATCCACGTCGAGGCCGTCGGCGCGGATTTCAAAGTCCTCGTCGAGGGCGGCCACCTGCTTTACGGCTACCAGTATTTTCATGATGTCCTCTGCTGAGTCTGCGGTTTGAATGCTTGGGTGTGTCCGGGGGGCTGGATCGGTGGATCAGGCCAGGGCGGGGGCTTCGGCCGGGGCGGCGGGGGCCGGGTCGGCGGCTTCGACGCATTCGGCGATCAGTTCGATCAGCTCGCGCACCACGAAGCGGCCTTCGCAGCCGGGGGTGGTCTTGAGGGCGTCTTCGAACATGGTCAGATCCTTGGGGCAGGCCACGACAAAGACGTCGATGTCGGGCAGGCCGGCGGCTTCCTTCATGCGGTTCTGGGCGGGTTTCTCCATGCCCACCGGGTCGGGGATCCAGATGCGCCCGCCGCCGGCGCCGCAGCAGAAGGAGTTGTCGCGGTTGCGCGGCATCTCCACCAGGGTGCAGCCGATCAGGGCGAGCAGCTCGCGGGGGGCGTCGTAGCCCTTGTTGAAGCGGCCCAGGTGGCAGGGGTCGTGGAAGGTGACCCGGTGCGACAGGCGCTTCTTGAGGGTGAGCCGGCCGCTCTGGATGAGCTTGAGCAGCACGGTGCTGTAGTGCTCGATCTGGAACAGGCCGCGCAGGGCCGGGTCGGCGAACTCGGGGTATTCGTTGCGGATGGTGTTGAAGGAGTGCGGGTCGGTGGTGACGATACGCTTGAACTCGCAGCCTTCCAGGGTGGCGATGTTGCTGCTGGCCAGGTGTTCGTAGAGACCTTCCTCGCCTACACGGCGCACGTCGTTGCCGGCGTTGAGCTCGCCGTCCAGCAGCAGGCCGAAGTCTTCGCCGGCGGTGTGGAGCAGGCGGGCGAAGGCCTGGGTGACCTTCTGGTTGCGCGGGTCGAAGGCGGCGTAGTCACCCACGAACCACAGGGTTTCGACGGGCTCCTTGCGGGCGTCCTTCACCGGGAAGGGCAGGCCCTTGGTCCAGGCGCCGCGCTTGCGCTTGGATTCGCCGAAGGAGTTGCCGGTCTTGTGGATGGTCTGCAGGGTCTTCTGCAGGATGGGTTCCATCTCGCCTTCTTCCACCAGCTTGCGGCGCATCTGCACGATGATGGGCACGTGCTCCACCGCCACCGGGCAGATCTCCACACAGGCCAGGCAGGTGCGGCAGGACCACAGGGTTTCCATGAAGACCTGGCCGGGGCCCTTGCCGTGGATGGACAGCTCGGCCTTGTCGGGGAGGCTGCTGGCCGACAGGGCGTGGTTGGCAAACTCGCGCAGGGACAGGATCACGTCGCGCGGGGACAGGGGGGTGCCCACGGTGCGGGCCGGGCAGGCTTCGTGGCAGCGGCCGCACTTGGTGCAGGCGTCCAGGTGCAGCAGGTTCTTCCAGGTGAGGTCGGTGATGGCTTCGTAGCCGGCGGCTTCCTGGGTTTCGGGCACCTTGGGCAGGCGGCGGCCGGCAAGCGGGTCGCGGAACATCAGCGACGCAGAGGCGGTGAAGATGTGCTTGACCTTGGTGAAGGGGATCAGGGCGATGAAGCTGAGGGCCAGCAGGCCATGGAACCACCACAGGCCGCCGCGCAGGGTGCCGGCACCGCTGGCGTCGAGGCCGAGGCCCATCAGGCTGTGGGCGAGCAGGGCGCCGACGGGCGACCAGAAGCGGCTGTCCCACACGCCGGCGTCGCCCGACAGCCACACCAGGCGGCTCGCTTCGAGCACGTAGCCGGTGATGCCGATGAGGATCAGCGTCCACAGAAAGGCCCAGTCTTCGCGGCGGTAGGCGCTGCGGTCGTAGTCCGGGTCGCCGGGCTGGCGGTCGGGGCGGGTGTAGTCGAGCTTGGGCAGGGCCATCCACTTGCGGCGGTACATCATGTACAGCAGGCCGCCGATGAGGCCCAGGCCGGCCAGGTCCAGCACCAGGGAGAAGAGCAGGTAGAAGCCGCCCTTCCAGAAGGTGATGCCGAACAGGGGCTTGAGGATGTCCACCTCCAGGGTGATGGTGGCGGTGCCCACGAACAGGGCGATGAAGCTGAAGAAGATCATCGCGTGGGCCGCGCCGGCTGCGTGGTCGCGGCGCTTGAGGGTGCGATGGGTGAGCATGGTGCGGGCCATGTCGCCGAAGCGGGCGGCCAGCTGCCCCCATGACGCGTCGGGCTGGCCGCGCCGGTATTTGCGCACCTGCACGTAGCAGCCGTACAGGAAGCAGGCGATGGCCGCGTAACCGAAGGCGTAGAACAGGTTGATGGCCCAGGGGCTGAATTGCTCGAACAGGATTCGGGTGGTCTGTGCCGTCGCGTCCATGGCGGCTACCTCATTGGGGGATGCATGCGGGGTTTGGGGAGGGCCCGGTCCGCCCGGCGGCGGGCGGTGTCGGGCGGGGTGCGCTGCCGCGGCGCCGGCGGCCCCGGGGGGAGCGGGCCGCTGGGCCGGGAGGGCATTCCGTTGCCACCACGGAATGCCCCGCGCGGGGAGGCCGGATGTCCGGGCCGGTCAGACCTTGTACTGGATGCTCGAATCGCCGCCCGGCAGGTAGGGCGTGCCCCACACCGATACCTCGCGCTTGTAGGGCAGCGGGTATTGGGCGTTGGCCTCCTCGATCTCGCGGGCCAGGCGGTGGCCGGTGAAGGTGGCGTCGGCGATGAGGCGCGGGGCCTCGGCGTCGCCGATGAGGTAGACACCCTTGATGTCGTTGGCGGCCCACTCGGATTCACGGGCCTTGAGCTCGCGGAACAGGCTGTCGTTGGACGTGCGGCCGGTCACCAGGATGAGGCTGTCGAACTCCAGCCAGCGGTGGGTCTTGTTGGCGTCGCGCGGCGACACGCCGGGGCCGCGGTAGCTGCGCCGGGAGCCGTCGCCCCAGATGTTGTAGATCTCCAGCCGGCCCGGTTCGATGCGGCTGCAGAAGTGGTCGCCCAGCTCCTCGACGCCCAGCTCGTGCAGGCGGCGCATCATGTTGGGGTACTCGAGGGTGAAGTGCATGTAGTTGGCCAGATGCACGCCCGACACGATGGTCACTTCGTGGCCGGCGCTGGCCAGCTTCTCGGCCAGGCTGGGGGCCATGAAGTAGGTGTCGGCGTTGAGGATGACCACGCGCTTGCCGATGGGCTTGGTGCCGGCGATGACCTGCTCGGGGGTGAGCTGGTCGGGCAGGCTGGCGTCGGCGCCGGGGATCGGGTCGTGGGTCAGGCAGTTGGTGCCGTCGGTGTTCCAGCGGGAGCCGGTGGCGATGACCACCTTCTCGGCGCCGTATTCCAGCACCTCGTCGGCGGTGAGGGGCTTCTGGCCGAGGGCGATCTGCGAGGCCTTGTTCTTGCGGACCAGCTTGGTGAGCTGGGTCTCGCGGTAGTCGCGGTGGTAGCTCCACTCGCCGAGGCCGGGCAGGGTGGTGATGCTGTTGAGGTGGCCGCCGATCTTCTCGGCGGTGTCGTAGAGGTGCACCGCGTAGCCGCGCTCCATCAGCACCCGGGCGCACTCGGAGCCGGAGGGGCCGGCGCCGACCACCAGCACGGAGTCTTCGCTGCCCTTCCTGGCGAACTTCTCGGGGTGCCAGCCGCGGCGGTATTCCTCGCCGGCGGTGGCGTTCTGAGTGCAGATCATCGGGGGGCCGCCGATCTCCCAGCGGGAGATGCACACGTTGCAGCCGATGCAGGTGCGCACGTCATCCACGCGGCCTTCTTCGATCTTCTTGGGCAGGAAGGGGTCGGCGATGGAGGGGCGGGCGGCACCGATGATGTCGGCGTAGCCCTTGGTGACGATCTCGACCATCTTCTCGGGGTCGGTGAAGCGGCCCACGCCCAGCACCGGCTTCTTGGAGACCTGCTTGATGAAGCGGGTCCAGGGCACCTGGTGGCCCTGCAGGAAGAAGCGCGAGGGGCCGGCGTCCTCGCCCCATTCGGCGATGTCGCCCACATCCACGTCCCACAGGTCCACCAGCGGGTCGGCCAGCTCGACGAAGCGCATGCCGTCCTTCTCGACCTCGATGCCGCCGGGGCCGTAGAGGGTGTCCACCGCGAAGCGGGTGGCGATGGCGCAGTCCTTGCCGACGGCGTTGCGGACCTTCTCGAGGGTTTCCAGCCAGAAGCGGGCGCGGTTCTCCAGGGAGCCGCCGTACTGGTCGGTGCGCTTGTTGTAGTACGGGGAGAGGAACTGCAGCGGCAGGTAGGAGTGGGCGCCGTACACGTAGATGATGTCGAAGCCGGCGTCACGGGCGCGCAGGGCGGCATCCACGTAGTACTGCTGGACCATGGCGATGTCGGCCAGGTCCATCTCCTTGCAGTAGGTGAGGGTTTCGAATTCGGAGGCGTACTGGCTCGGGCCGCGCGGGGTGGCGCGGGATTCCAGGCAGGGGGCGTGGGCGCCGCCGTACCACAGCTCGATGCCGGCCAGGGCGCCGTGCTTGTGCACTTCGTCGGTCATGGCCTTGAGGTTGCGCACGTCGCCTTCGTCCCAGATGCGGGCGGAGACCCGGTGGATGTCGTCGGATTCCGGGTGGATGGAGCAGTACTCGGTGTTCATCGCGCCCCAGCCGCCTTCGGCTTTCATGGAGCGGTGGGCGGCCTGGAAGCCGGGCCGGTCGGAGCCGGCACCGATGCAGTGGGGCACCTGGTAGAAGCGGTTGCGCAGGGTCTTGGGGCCGATCTGGATGGGCTCGAACAGGATGTCGTGCTTCGGGTCGCGTGCCATTTGGCTGAGTCTCCGGTGGGATGTGAGTGAGGTACTGACGCGTGGGGAATTATCGAAACGGCGGGGGGATGGGCCAATTCTCCAAGCGCACTACTCCCAAGGGATTAGACCCTCACGCTGGTGTGGTTTTTGCGGTGAAGCGGGCGTGAACGGAAACGGGCGACCGCAGCCGCCCGATTCCGTGTGCCGGCGCCCGAGGGCGCGGATCAGCTACCGCTGGTGGCCAGGTGGTGGAAGAACCACACGATGCCCACGCCTGCGGCCAGGGTGAGATAGGGCAGGATGCCGGCCCGGTTGGAGACGCCTTCCTCGTCCGCCGAGAGGTGCATGTCATCCAGCATGGTGGCCGGGAAGACGCCCTTGTCCTGGATGAAATGGCGGTAGATGAAGACCGGGATGATCAGCGCCGCGAAGAGCAGGCCGGCCTTGAGGGTGCCTTCGCCCCAGATGTCGGCGCCCATGCCCATCAGGGCCAGGTTGACGAAGCCGAGCAGGCCGCCGAGCACCAGCAGCACGGTGGGGGCCTTGTAGGGGCGGTCCCAGTTCGGGCGGTCGAGGCGGTGGATCCAGCCGGAGTGCAGGTTGAGGAAGTTGAACATGATGTAGCCGACGTTGGAGGCGGCCAGCACGAAGACGTAGTCGGAGAGCAGCAGCAGGAGCAGGTTGAAGCCCAGGTCGGTCCACATCGCCGGGGTGGGCGCGCCGTGCTCATTCACGTGGGACAGGTACTTGGGCAGCCAGCCGTCCACCGAGGCCTGGTAGAGGGTGCGCGAGGAGCCGGCCATGGAGGTCATGATGGAGAGCATCAGGGCCAGCACCAGCATCACCATCATCACCGCCTCGATCAGCTTGCCGCCGCCGATCATGCCCGACATGGCCGCCGCCACGCCCATGCCGCTGTAGATGTCCGGTGCCAGCATGCCGTCGTAGACCGCCGGGGTGGTGACCACGCCGTTGGCGTCCACCACCGCCGGGGTGACCATCTGGCCGAGGCCCAGGTGGCCCTGGAAGGCCAGCGGAACGAGGGTGAACACGGCGATACAGAGCAGGCCGGAGAAGAAGATGGCCTTGAAGGTGTCGGTCTTGGGGTTCTTGAACTCGCGGGTGTAGCAGACCGCCGTCTCGAAGCCGTAGGTGGACCACGCTGCGATGAACAGGCCGCCCGCCATCAGGGTCCAGCCGGCGGTGTCCCAGGCGCCGTCGATGACCTTGCCATTGGGGTCGTGGGACAGGGGGGCGAGGGGGAAGAAGTGGGCGCTGGGGGCGTCACCGGTGAGCAGCGGGATCAGGCCGATCAGCATCAGCGGGATGAGGGCGCTGACGCCGAGGATCATGGTGGTCTTGGCCGAGCGCAGGATGCCGCCGTGCTGGATGCCGAACACGGTGAGCAGCACCATGGCGCCGAGCACGAAGGTGGCGTTGATGCGCAGGGACAGGCCGTCCTTGATGGCGCTGAGGTCGAGCAGGGTGATCTGCCAGGTGTTGATGGCCGCGTCGGCCGGGAACAGGGCGCTGAGGATGTAACCCGCCGCCAGGCCCGAGCCGATGGCCAGCACCGGCGACCAGGCGAACCAGTTGCACCACACCGAGACGGGCGCCACGAACTTGCTGTAGCGCACCCAGGCCACGGCGCCATACACCGAGGCTCCGCCGGATTTGTGGGGGAAGAGGCCGGCGATCTCGGCGTAGGTGAAGGCCTGGATGAAGCCGAAGCCGATGGAGATCATCCACACCAGCCACGAGGGCTTGCCGACGGTGGCGGCAATGGCGCCGATGGAAAAGAGGACCAGGGCGGGTACGCCGCTGGCCACCCAGAAGGCGCCGCGCCAGTCGATCTTGCGATGCAGGCTGGCCTGTTGCGCGAGCACATCATCCGATAAATCTGCGGTGATGGCATCGACGATTTCTGCCGAATGAGCCAATTTAATTCTCCTGATGGGGATGTCGGTTTTTGACGGAATTGAAATGTGTCGGCGGCGGGAATTGAATGGCCGGCCCGATTTCATCAATTTCGATCATGGTGCGGCGCATCACAATCATACTTTGGTGGTACTCCCACCAAATAAGACAAATGGATTCTTTTAATTGCCGTGACAGGAAATTGAAAGAATCCGGAATAAGGAGAAATAAGAAGGCAAATACCGGATGGCGTGTGGACGGCAAAAAGGCAGCAGGCCTGCCTTATGGCGGGGCCTGCTGCCGGATCGAGCGCATGACGCGCCGGGTGGGGATTACAGGGTGCTGATTTCGGCGGCGCAGCCGGAGCGGGTCGGCGCGCCGTCGTCATGGGCGCTCAGGTATTCGAGCGCGGTGGGCAGGAAGCGCACCATGCCTTTGTATTCGGCCAATTCACGGGGCAGCGTGGACAGCACCCGGTGCAGGCGGCGGCCCCATTTGGGGACACGCACCAGTTCATCCAGGGAGGCCAGGTAGCAGCGCAGCGGGAAGAGGATCGCGTTGCTGCGCGGCAGGCGCCACAGGGTTTGCAATTCCACCCGCAGGTGCAGCTTGCGGCCGATGTTGTCGAGGGTCAGCTGGGTCCGGTCGGGGCCCCATTCCGGATAGGTCTCGGGGGAGGTGTCGAGGCGCGGATTGACCGTCATGGTCCAGTTGAGGCGGCGCATCGGCTGGCCCTGGCGCAGCATCAGCAGGAACTTGAGGGCCCGCTCGAAGACCCCGGCCTGGTGGGCCAGGGGCACCGGGCCGTGCCATTCCATGAAGTCCATGCCCACGTCGAACTGCAGCGACCAGTCGGCCTGGGAGGTGACCATGCCGGCGTCCAGGTAGAGGGTGCCGTTGCGCTGGTCGAGGAGGGCAAAGTCGCCCTGGACCTGGCGGGTGATGTATTCGAAGGGCTCACAGGGCAGGGTCTCTTCCTTGCCGAAGGTGAAGCTCTGTTCCAGGCCCAGCGGGCGGTTGATCCAGGTCCAGTGGTCGCCGTCCTTGTGCAGGCTGAACAGCGCCGGGTAGTCGGTGGACAGGCATTCCATCAGCATTTCGAGGGCGTCCCACTGGGCGGTCATCATGTGGGGCAGGGCGGCATAGCGGCCCGGGTCGCGCTCCAGGGTGATGGCCTTGTCGCGGCATTCGGCGATGTAGTGCTCGTCCACGTCGATGGGATTGTCATACACCGGGGTGAAGCCGCCGCGCACGTGGGGCTCGATGTTGACGCTGTACATGTAGCTGTCTTCCGGGAAGGGGAAGGGGAAGCGCAGGATGGCGGCGTCGCTGTTGCGGTAGGTGTAGTCGCCGCGGTAGGTCTCGTCGGGCTTGAAGGCAATGGTCATGGCAGGCTCCTGTTTGTTTGTTGGTTGTAGGGGCGGCTTCAGCCGCCCCTACACGGTCCCTACATTTCTGCTCAGAGGTCCAGCACCAGCAGGCCGCCACCGCGGGCCCGGGAGACGCAGGGCATGATGTGCTTGCCGCTGGCCCTCTCAGTCTTGCTCAGGTAGTGGTCGCGGTGTTGCGGCTCGCCGTCGAGGACGCTGGTCAGGCACACGCCGCAGGCGCCGCCCCGGCACAGGCAGGGCACTTCGACGCCTTCGCGCTCGATCGCTTCGAGCAGGCTTTCGTGTTCGCCCACTTCGATCTGCTTGCCGGAGCGTTGCAGCACCGCGCGGAAAGCCTCGCCGCCGGAGAGGGCGCTGCCGAAGCGTTCGCAATGCACGTGGTTGTCGGGCCAGCCGCCGGCCTCGGCCGCTTCGAGCACGTCATCGGTGAGGAAGTCGGGGCCGCACACGTAGAGGTGCGTGTTGGCCGGCTGGCGCAGCAGCAGGGCCGGGATGTCGAGGCGGTGGCCGTCGGCGTCCCAGTGCATGAAGACCTTGTCCGGTTCCGGCAGCCAGGGGGCGAAGCTGTCTTTCTCCTCCTCGCGGCAGCACAGGTGCAGCTCGTAATCGATGCCCTTGTTGGCGAAGTCGGCCACGTAGGAGAGGAAGGGCGTGATGCCGATGCCGCCGGCGATCATGATGTGCTTGCGGGCGCTGCGCTGGGGGGCGAACAGGTTGCCCGGCCAGGAGGTGGTGAGCAGGTCGCCGGTCTTCAGCTGTTCGTGGATGTAGGCCGAGCCGCCGCGGGATGCGGGCACCCGCCGCACGATGATCTCGTAGACATCGCGGCTGCCGGGCTTGCTGATCAGCGAGTAGGCGTTGCGGATCTGCTTGTCCGGCGCCTGCAGCACCACCTGCAGGTGGGCGCCGGTGGCGGACGGGGGCAGCGGGCCCGCGTCGGCGTTCTCGAAGCGGACCAGGCGCAGGGTGGGCGCGATG
This sequence comes from uncultured Zoogloea sp., assembly GCA_937967645.1. Classification (GTDB taxonomy): domain Bacteria; phylum Pseudomonadota; class Gammaproteobacteria; order Burkholderiales; family Rhodocyclaceae; genus Zoogloea. Next base: position 1,079 of record CALBTT010000211.1, on the reverse strand, counting down.
TCCTGGATGGCTGCGACGCGCAGCTTGAGTTGATCGCCGGTCATCACGGGAACACCTCCTCGGTGGTGGGGACTTCGCCAGGGACTTCGGCATCGATCTGCACGCCCATGAAGGCGCCGAGACGGCGGGAGAAGTGGTCGCGCACCAGCAGGTGACGGCCGCAGCCGGCGCAGGCCACGATGTTGGTGGTGACGTTCTCGGTGGTGTCGTGGCAGTGGGTGCACCACACGCGGCGCTTGAGGCTGCCGCTGTGGCACAGGCGGATCTGCCGTTCGTCGAGGCCCGCTTCGATGGCGGCGGTGTGGATCGACCAGATGAAGGGTTCGCTGCCGATGGCATAGACCCGCTGCTGCATGGTGGCGCCGGACAGGCGGGCCTTGACGGCCAGCAGTGTGGCGGCGAGGTCGGGCTGGACGCTGGCCCCCGGCACGGGCAGGTCGGACCCGGACACCACCGTCCGGAGGGCTCCGGCGATGGCGGTGAAGCTGTTGGAGAGGGCGCTGGCCTGACCCGGCTGCAGCGCGTCGGCCTCGATGACCAGAAGATGCTCCCTGCCGGCCATGTCGGGGCTCAGCGAGGCGTAGGTGGGGCGACTGCGCATCGAGGGGGGCGCGGTCCTGTCGTTCAGTTCGCTGCGATGTCCGGCATCACAGGTTGTCGTGTTCATGCTGTTCTCCAAAAGGCCAAAATCCGGGATCGACTTCCGTAAAGACATCATCGTCCGTAGGGTTATCGAGGGAAATTCGACTTTGGGAGTAGCTTCGAGGTGGCATGCGTCCGCATGCCCTTGGCGGCGCGCGTGCCTGCCCCCGGCGGGCAGTCCGCCGGGGGCGGGGGAGCAGAACCGATGGCGGGCCTGGAGAGGGCCCGGCGGCCGGGGATCAGCCCAGGGCGGTCAGCGCCAGCAGGCCGTGGAGGCCGATGGCGATGGTCAGCGCGAGAATCCGGATCAGCGAGGCGATCAGCAGGTTCATCGGCTCGGAACCGGGCTGCAGACAGCGGAGATGCCGGGCGCCCTGACGCAGCTGCCGGCCGAGATCGGAAGAGCACACGTCTGAACTCCAGTCACGAATCACCAT
>CALBTT010000210.1 GCA_937967645.1 uncultured Zoogloea sp. | reverse complement strand
AGTTCTACATGCACCGCACCGGCCACTGGCTGGGCCTCGACGTGCACGATGCCGGGGAGTACAAGCTCGCCGGCGAGTGGCGCCCCCTGGTCGCCGGCAACGTGCTGACCATCGAACCCGGCTGCTACATCCGCCCGGCCGACGGCGTGCCCGAGGCCTTCTGGAACATCGGTATCCGCATCGAGGACGACGCCCTCGTCACCGCCGACGGCTGCGAACTGATCACCGGCGCGGCCCCCAAGAGCGTCGCCGACATCGAAGCGCTGATGCGGGAGGCCTGATGCAACGCCACGACCTCGCCATCATCGGCGCCGGGCCGGTGGGCATGACCCTGGCCCTGGCCCTCAAGGACGCCGGCCTCGACATCGTGCTGGTGGACGCCCGCCCCCGCGGCGCAGCGCGCCAGGACCCACGCGTGCTGGCCCTGTCCCACGGCACCCGGCTGACCCTGGAGCGCCTGGGCATCTGGTCGCACCTGCCGGCCACGCCCATCGAGACCATCCACGTGTCCCACCAGGGCGGCCTGGGCCGCACCCTGCTGCAGGCCTCCGAATACGGTCTGCCCGCCCTCGGCTATGTGGCTGCCGCCGGCGACCTGGCCGCGGCCCTCGACAACGCCCTTGCCGCCGCCGGCATTCCGGTACGCGACAACGCCAGCGTCATCGGCCTCGCCGCCGGTGCCGAGGATGTGCTGATCAGCCTGGCTGACGGCAGCCACCTGAGCGCCCGCCTGGCCGCCTGCGCCGAAGGCGCCATCCAGGGCGCCGACGACGACGATCTGGTCGAACGGGATTACGGCCAGCACGCGGTGATCAGCATCGCCACGCCGGCTGAAGCCCACCGCCAGCGGGCCTGGGAACGCTTCACGCTGCAGGGCCCCCTGGCCGTACTGCCCTGTGGCAACGGCTGCGCCATCGTGCATACCGCCGCCCCTGACGAGGCCGATGCCCTGATGGCCCTCGACGACGACGCCTACCTGGCCCGCCTGCAGGCCCACTTCGGCACCCGCCTGCGCTTCGCCTCCGTGGGGCCGCGTGCCCGCTACCCGCTGCTGCTGCGCTACCGCCCCAACCCGGTGGGGCAGCGCACCGTATGGCTTGGCAACGCCGCCCAGACCCTGCACCCGGTGGCCGGTCAGGGTTACAACCTGGCCCTGCGCGATGTGTGGGCCTGCGCCCAGACCCTCCTGCGCGCCGGCGGCGACCCTGGCGCGGCGGACACCCTGGCCGCCTACGCCCGCGCCCGCAAGCTGGACCGCCAGGGCACCATCCGCTTTACCGACGGCCTGGTGCGTCTGTTCAGCACCGCGGCTTCCCCCCTCAAGCACCTGCGCGGGGCCGGCCTGTTTGCCCTCGACCTGGCCCCTCCGGCACGCCATTTCGTGGCCAAACGCATGATGTTCGGGGCACGCGCCTGGCCTTGAGAAAAAACTTCGGTCCGCTGTGAATAAGCCCGTCGCGGCGGCGCAACAAAGGCCGTAGAATCCGCACCCTGCGCGCCACCCGGCGCCCCGCCGCCCACGGGACCAGCACCATGGCCGAAGCCGACGACCTCCAGCAACACGACGACCTGGACATCCACCTGCGGGAGGTGCAGCACCTGCTCGCCCGCCACAAGCTGGTGGAAGACCTCGTCCATCGTCAGGACATGCCCAAGCATGACCTGGTGGAGAACCTCGTCCACAAGCAGCACATCAACGAGCTGACCCACAAGCTCGACAGCCTGCACTCGGCCGACGTGGCCCACATCCTCGAAGCCCTGCCGGTCAGCGAGCGTCTGTTTGTCTGGGATCTGGTCAAGGCCGAGCGGGACGGCGAGATCCTGCTGGAAGTTTCCGACGCCGTCCGTGAATCCCTGATCGAGGCCATGGACTCGGCCTCGCTGCGTGCGGCGGCCGAGCAGCTGGATGCGGACGAACTGGCCGACCTCGCGCCCGACCTTCCCCATGAGGTGATGGAGGCCGTCTATCAGGGCCTCGAACCCGAGGAGCGCGAGCAGCTGCGGGCAGCCATGTCCTACCCCGAGGATTCGGTCGGCGCCCTGATGGATTTCGAGATGGTCACAGTTCGCGAGGACGTGACCCTGGAAGTGGTGCTGCGCTACCTGCGCCGCTTCGACGAACTGCCTGACCACACCGACCAGCTCTTCGTGGTGGACCGGGACGAGCACCTGCGCGGCGTGCTGCCGATCAACCGGCTGCTGCTGAACGATCCGGAAACCGAGGTGAGCGAGATCATGCTCACCGACACCCTGACCCTCGAACCCGCCGACGAGGCCGAGACCGCGGCCCAGGCCTTCGAGCGCTACGACCTGGTGTCAGCGCCGGTGGTGGACTACCACCGCAAGCTGGTCGGCCGGGTGACGGTGGCCACAGTGGTGGACTTCATCCGCGAGGAAACCGAGAGCGAGCTGCTCAACCAGGCCGGTCTGCGCGAAGGCGAAGACATCTTCGCGCCGGTGTGGGACTCGGTGAAAAACCGCTGGGCCTGGCTGGCCGTCAATCTGGTCACCGCCTTCATCGCCAGCCGGGTGATCGGCGCCTTCGAGGGCTCCATCGAGAAGCTGGTGGCCCTCGCCGCGCTGATGCCCATCGTGGCTGGCATCGGCGGCAACTCGGGCAATCAGACCATCACCATGATCGTGCGCGGCATCGCCATGGGCCAGGTCCAGGACGAAGCCCTGACCCGGCTCCTCAAGAAGGAGATGGGGGTCGCCCTGATCAACGGCATCGTGTGGGGCGGCCTGCTCGGCGTACTGTCGTGGATCCTCTACGGCAGCGGCAAGCTCGGCGCCGTGATGACCGCCGCGATGACCCTCAACCTGTTGCTGGCCGCCTTCGTGGGCGTGATGGCGCCGATGATCCGCCACCGCTTCGGCCAGGATCCGGCGGTGGGCTCCAGCGTCATCATCACCGCCGTGACCGACTCCGGCGGCTTCTTCATCTTCCTCGGCCTGGCGACCATCTTCCTGATGTAGGGGCGGATTCATCCGCCCGGGCAGGTGCCTGACCGGAGTCCGCGGGCGGCTGAAGCCGCCCCTACACCGCCCCCTACATCGGTTTGCTCCCGGTTTGTGGCGGCGCGGTAGGGGCGACTTCAGTCGCCCGCGGACGGTGATCAAGGGTCTGTCAGCGATTCGAGCGCGAGGGGCGGATGAATCCGCCCCTACCCCCGGCCGCTCAGCCCGCGTTGGCCGCGAACCAGGCGTCCGCCGCCGCCACAGTGCTGTCGATGTCCGCCTCGGAGTGGGCGGCCGACACGAAGCCGGCCTCGAAGGCCGACGGCGCGAAGTAATGGCCGGCGTCCAGCATGGCATGGAAGAAGCGGTTGAAGCGCTCCTTGTCGGCAGCCATCACCTCCGCATAGCTGCGCGGCACCGCATCGGCGAAGTAGAGGCCGAACATGCCCCCCACCGAATCCGCCACGAAACGCACCCCATGCTTGGCCGCGGCGGCATTGAGCCCTGCCACCAGGCGCTCGGTACGGGCCGTGAGGGTCTCGTAGAAGCCCGGACGGGCGATCTGCCCGAGGCTGGCCAGCCCCGCCGCGACGGCCACAGGGCTGCCCGACAGCGTGCCGGCCTGATACACACCGCCCAGCGGGGCGATCTTCTCCATGATGTCGCGCCGGCCGCCGAAGGCGCCCACCGGCATGCCGCCACCGATGACTTTGCCCAGGGTGGTCAGGTCGGGGGTGATGCCGAACAGGCCCTGCACGCCCCGCGGCCCGACGCGGAAGCCGGTCATGACCTCGTCGAAGATCAGCACGGCGCCGTGCTCGGTGCACAGGCGGCGGAGCAGGTGCATGAACTCGGCCGACGGCTTGATCAGGTTCATGTTGCCGGCCACCGGCTCGATGATCACGCAGGCGATCTCGGCGCCACGGGCCTTGAAGGTCTCTTCGAGCTGGGCCGGGTCGTTGTAGTCGAGCACCACGGTGTGCTTGGCGAAGTCCTCGGGCACGCCCGCCGAGGACGGGTTGCCGAAGGTCAGCAGGCCGGAGCCGGCCTTCACCAGCAGGCTGTCGGCGTGACCGTGGTAGCAGCCCTCGAACTTGACGATCGCATCGCGGCCGGTGAAGCCCCGGGCCAGGCGGATCGCACTCATGGTGGCCTCGGTGCCGCTGGAGACCAGACGCACCATCTCGAGGCTGGGGAGCAGTTCGCACAGGCGCTCGGCCATGTCGATCTCACGCTCGGTCGGCGCCCCGAAGGACAGGCCGTCGAGAGCCGCCTCACGCACGGCCTCGACCACCACCGGGTCGGCATGGCCGAGGATGGCAGGGCCCCAGGAGCCCACGTAGTCCAGATATTCCTTGCCGTCCGCATCCCACACCCGGGCGCCCAGCGCCTTCTTCAGGAAGCGCGGGGTGCCGCCCACCGAACGGAAGGCACGGACCGGCGAATTGACGCCGCCGGGAATGGTGCACTGGGCGCGGGCAAAGAGTTCTTCGTTGCGACTGGTCATACGGGGACTTTCCAAGAGGTCATTCAAACAGCCCGGCAAAGGCCGCCGCACGGGCGGCCGGATCGGGCGCGGAAAACAGGTCGCTGATCACCGCGGGCAGGTCGGCACCGGCCTCGATCAGGGGACGAACGTTGTCGAGGGTGATGCCGCCGATCACCGCCACCGGCAGACCCAGCTCACGCCTGGCCCGGGTGACCAGGCCGATCGGCGCACACGGCGCCAGGGGCTTGGTGGATGAGGGATACATGGCCCCGAAGGCCACGTAGTCCACCCCGGCCGCCGCCGCGGCCTCGGCCCTGGGCCACTCGCCATAGCAGCTCGCCCCCAGGATGCGCTCCGGCCCCAGGGCGCGCCGGGCCGCAGCAAGGTCGCCATCGTCGCGCCCCAGATGGGCGCCGTCGGCGCCGAGTTCGAGAGCCAGCGGCAGGTCGTCATTGATCAGCAGCGGCACACCGGCCGCGCGGCACAGGCTCAGCAGGCGCGACGCCTGTTCCCGTCGCAGCCATGGGTCGGTGCTCTTGCTGCGGTACTGCAGCAGCGCCGGCCGGCCTTCAAGCACCCGGCCAACGGCATCAAGGAGGGGCGCGGTGTCCGCCCAGTCGGGGGTCACCGCATAGAGTCCGCGCAGGGCCATCAGGACACCTCGTCGTCGCGGCCCGGACGGGCCCAGAAGAAACGGTTGGGAATGTGCTGCCCCATGCCGGGCCGGAAGGCACCGGCCAGCGACTGCCAGGTGAACCCCTGGGCCTCGTAGACCGCCTCAGGCATCTCCAGCCCGTGGGCCAGGGCGGCCGCCACCGCCGAAGCGAGGGTGCAGCCCGAACCGTGATAGCTGCCGGGCAGGCGCTCCCAGCTATCGGCGCGGATCACCCCGCCGGTACCGTACAGGGTGTTCACCACCTGGGGCGTCTGGGCGTGGGAGCCAGTGATCAGGACGTACTCGCAGCCGGCCTCGAGCAGTTGCTGGGCACAGTCGGACAAGGTGCCGCCTTCCTGGCCATCCGGCAGGCTCGCCACCAGGCGGCGGGCCTCCATGGTGTTGGGCGTGATCACCGTGGCCTGCGGCAGGATCAACTCGCACAGCGCTTCCAGCATGCCTTCGGACGCCAGTTCGTCGCCCCGCCCGGATGCGATCACCGGATCGACCACCACCGGAATATGCGGGTAATCGGCGATGATGCCGGCAATCGCCGCGACGTTGTCGGCACTCCCCAGCACACCCAGCTTGAACGCCTGCACCGGCATGTCCTCCAGCACGGCACGGGCCTGCTCGGCGACGAAATCGGCATCGATGGCGAGCACGTCCTCGACACCGGTGGTGTCCTGCACAGTCAGGGCGGTGATGACCGTCAGGGCGTGACAGCCCATTCCTGACAATGTCATAATGTCGGCTTGTATTCCGGCGCCCCCCGTGGGGTCGGCAGCGGCGAAAACAAGAACCAGCGGGGGGTGGGGATCGTTGCAGTTTATAGTCATTAGGAAAGCTTGGGACGCACAAATTTAACTGCGACTGCGCTACCATTCACGATCCAGACGATTCTAGCCGAAATCATCGCAACGCACTCAAATGGCCAATTCCCCATTCCGGACCTGGATGTGTCTGATCTGCGGTTATATCTACGACGAGGAAGTCGGTTCCCCCGAAGAGGGCATCCCGCCGGGCACCCGCTGGGAAGACATTCCCCCCAACTGGACCTGTCCCGAATGCGGTGCGCGCAAGGACGACTTCGAAATGGTCGCCCTCTGACAGCCCACCGCGCCCTCGCCGGCTCCCCGTCAGCCCAGGCTCATTCCATCCGCAACGACATCGGTACGCCCCCTGGAGAATCAAGGTGAATCTCAGCGGAATCAAGGTCATGGTCATCGATGACAGCAACACCATCCGCCGCAGCGCAGAGATCTTTCTCGCCCAGGCCGGCTGCCAGGTGGTGCTCGCCGAAGATGGCTTCGACGCCCTTGCCAAGATCGCAGACCACGCGCCCGACCTGATCTTCGTGGACATCATGATGCCCCGCCTCGACGGATATCAGACCTGCGCCCTCATCAAGAAGAACGCACGCCTCAAGTCCACCCCGGTGATCATGCTCTCCTCCAAGGACGGCCTCTTCGACCGGGCGCGGGGCAGGCTCGCAGGCTCCGACGAATACCTCACCAAGCCGTTCACCAAGGAAAGCCTGCTGCGCTCGGTGGCAGCCCACACGCAGGCGGCCCGCCAGGCCACGGCCAACGACTGATCAGCCCGAGACGGACCCATGACGATCAAGAAAATCCTCGTCGTAGACGATTCCCCCACCGAAAGGCTCGCCCTCTCGGAAGTACTGGTGAAGAGCGGCTACCAGGTGGTGACTGCCGAAAGCGGCGATGAGGCGGTCATCAAGAGCAAGACCGAGATGCCCGACCTCATCCTGATGGACGTGGTCATGCCCGGCACCAACGGCTACCAGGCCACCCGGACCATCGTGCGCGACGACGCAACCCGCAACATCCCGGTGATCATCTGCACCAGCAAGGGCCTCGAGACCGACAAGATCTGGGGGCTGCGCCAGGGTGCCTACGATTACATGGTCAAGCCCCTGGACCACGCGACACTCCTCGAGAAAATCCGGGCCATGGGCTGAGGACGGGCGATGGCCAAGCGGATCAGTCTCCACGAATTCCAGGCCGGCCTCGCCCGGCGTCTGGCCGAGGCCCGCGACACCCGGGCGTCGGCACTGCTGGCCATCCAGGCCGGCAAGCGTAACTGGCTGGTCGACCTCACCGAGGCCGGCGAGATCCTGGCGGTTCCCCCGCTGGCGCCGGTCCCCCTCAGCCAGCACTGGTTCCGGGGCCTGGCCAGCGTGCGCGGCACCCTGTTCGGCGTCGTCGACTTCGCCTCCTTCCATGGCGACACCCCGATCGCCGCCGCCGGGCATGCCCGCCTGCTGCTGGTCGGTGTCCGGCACGACCTGAACTGCGCGATCCTCGTCAGCCGCGCCCTCGGCCTGCGCGCCATCGAAGATTTCGAAGTCCTGCCCGCTGCGCCCGACCCCGAGCACCCCTGGATCGGCGACCAGCTCCGGGATTCCCGTGGCACCCACTGGACGCGCCTGAAGGTTGCAGACCTGCTGAATCACCCTAGCTTTCTGGACGCAGCACAATCATGAAAATCCATTCGGGAGGAGCAGCGGACTTCATCCGCTGAGTGAGGAAAAAAATGGCATTCAAGTTACCCGGACTGTCGCTTGGCGGCAGCAAAGCAGCCGCCAGCAACGTGGACACCATCCTCGACTCCGGCGACGGCATTACCGCTACCGCCCCGCTGCCCTTTCTGGCAGGCAAGAGCGCTGCCGAACAGCTGCGCCTGCTGCGCATCCCCTTCCTGATCTTCGCCGCGCTGACGATCGCCTTCGTGCTCTACCAGATCCGGGTCAGCACCTTCGGCACCGCCTACGTCACCGCGGCCGGCCAGATGCGCACCCTCTCCCAGCAGCTCGCCAAGGCCAGCCAGCTGGCACTGCAGGGCGAAGCCTCCGCCTTCGCCGAGCTCAAGAGCAGCCGTGAGCAGTTCAACAGCCTGCTCAATGCCGTCACCAACGGCGGCGACGTGGAAGGCACCTCGGTGCCCGGTGGCAGCAGCGCCGTCACTGACGAGCTGAACGCCGTCACCGAGCTGTGGCAGAAGACCGACAAGGACGCGGGCAACCTGCTGGAGCAGGAAAAGAACCTCGCCAGCCTGGGCAAGGCGGTGAATACCATCAACACCAAGAACCCCCAGCTCCTCGAGCTTTCCGAACAGGTGGCTGCCCTCAAGCTGCAGGGCGGCGCATCCGCCCGGGAGATCGCCGTCGCCAACCAGGTCGTGATGCTGACCCAGCGCATCGCCAAGAATGCCAATGCCCTGCTGGTGGCCAATGCCATCGACCCGGAAGTGGCCTTCCTGCTCGGCAAGGACACCAACACCTTCCGCGAGCTCATCGAACAGCTCCAGAAGATGACCCCCGACGGCAGCGACGCCAAGGGCAAGCTGGCCGAGCTCGAAGCCGTCGGCAAGGACAACCTGGGCTCCGTCACCGCCATCCTCGGCAGCATCCAGCGCCTGGTGCAGGCCAAGCAGGCCGGCAGCCAGATCTTCCAGAACTCCGGCGCGCTGCTCGCCAAGACCACGGCCCTGGCCGATGGCTACACCCGCGCCTACACCGGCTTCTTTACCTGGGTCAGCCTGGCGATCATTCTCTGTGCCCTGGTCACCCTGGCCTGTCTGGTGCTGATGGCCAAGACCTACAACGACGACATCGCCCGCCGCCGCCAGGCCGCCGAACGACTCAAGGAAGCCGCCGAATCGGAGCGTAACGGCACCCAGCAGGCCATCCTGCGCCTCATGAACGAGATGGGCGACCTCGCCGACGGCGACCTCACCGTGCGCGCCACCGTCACCGAGGACATCACCGGCGCCATCGCCGACTCGGTGAACTACACCATCGAAGAGCTCTCCGTGCTGGTGCGCCGGATCAACGACGCGGCCATCCGCGTGACCGCCGCCACCGAGTCCGCCCAGCAGACCTCCGACGAACTGCTCGCCGCCACCGAGCGCCAGGCCCAGGAACTCCGCCTGGCCGGCGAGACCGCCCAGAGCATGGCCAGCTCCATGAGCGCCGCCTCCGAAGACGCCCTGCAGTCTGCCCAGGTGGCCCGCCGCTCCCTGGAAGCCGCCCAGAAGGGCGCCGTGGCCGTGGAAGACACCATCAAGGGCATGAACGAGATCCGCGAGAAGATCCAGGAAACCTCCAAGCGCATCAAGCGCCTGGGTGAGTCGTCCCAGGAGATCGGCGAGATCGTGGAACTGATCTCCGACATTACCGAACAAACCAACGTGCTGGCCCTCAACGCCGCCATTCAGGCCGCCTCGGCGGGCGAAGCCGGCCGCGGCTTCTCGGTGGTGGCGGAAGAAGTTCAGCGCCTGGCGGAACGTTCCGCCGAGGCCACCAAGCAGATCGGCGCCATCGTGAAGACCATTCAGACCGACACCGGCGACGCCGTGGCGGCCATGGAAAACGCGACCCGCGACGTGGTTGACGGTGCCCACCTGTCCGAGACCGCGGGCCAGGAACTCGCCGAGATCGAACGGGTTTCCGCCGAGACCGCCCAGCTGATCGAACGCATCTCGGTCAGTACCGAAGTCCAGGCCCGGGCGGCAACCCAGGTGGCCGAGAAGATGAAGAGCATTCTCGCCATCACCGACCGCACCACCGCCGGCACGCAACAGACCGCTGTGTCGATTGGCGAACTGGCCGACCTGGCCGTCGAACTCAAGGGCTCGGTCTCCGGCTTCAAGGTCTGAGCCCCCGCCTGAACGGAACCCGAGCAAGAACGATCGATGAGCTCTGCACATGAACTCGACCTCGGTCCGCTGACCTGGGTCAAAGGCGAGATCGACCTGGCCCTCGAACGGGCCGCGTCGGCACTCGCCGAAGCCGGGGGCGCCCCGGACCGACTGGGCAAGATCAAGTTTGCCCAGACCCATGTGCACCAGGCGCACGGGGCCCTGTCCATCGTCGGCCTGGATGGCCTGACCCAGTTCTCCGAGCAGCTGGACCGCCTGCTGGGCGACATGGCCGGTGGCCAGGTCGCCTTCACGCCGGAGGTCACGCAGCTGGCCACCCGCTGCATCGCCGCGATCGGCAACTACCTGGAAGAACTCACCCACGGCCAGCCCGACCAGGCCCTGCGCCTGTTCGGCCTGTATGCCGAGGTGGCGGCTGCCCGCGGCCAGGAAGCCCCGACCCAGGGCGAGCTGTTCTACCCCGACTTGTCGCGCCGGCCGGCCTTTGCCACGCCCGCCGATACCAGCGAAGACCCCAAGCGCCTGCGCGCGCTGCGCGGGCGCTTCGAGCGCGGCCTGCTCAAGTGGTTCCGCAACAGCCAGGACCCGGCCGGCCCCCTCGAGATGCGCGAAGCCGTCGCTGGCATCGAGCAGCTCCAGGGCAACCCTGCGTCCCGCGCCTTCTGGTTCGCCGCAACCGCCTTCTTCGATGCGCTGGCCCAGCTGGCCCTGCCGGTGGATGCCGGCACCAAGCGGCTGTGCGGCCGGATCGACGCCCAGATGCGGCGCGTCCTCGAGGGCTCCGGCATCGTGGCCGAAAGGCTGATGCGTGACGTGCTGTACCAGGCGGCCGTCGCCACCTGTGACACGCCGGTCATCAAGGCGATACGTGACGCCTACGACCTGCAGGCCCTGATTCCCGGCGACAACCGCCAGATCAGCGATACGCCGCAGGCACCGATGCTGCGCGCCCTGCGCGAGGGCGTCAGTGAAGCCAAGGAAGCCTGGGCCCAGTTCGCCAATGGCAGCGCCATCGGCCTTCCACGCTTCCAGGACATCCTCGGCAATCTCGTGGAACAGGCTCGCCAGCTCGACCAGCCCGAGTTTTCCGGCTTGCTCGAAGGCCTCGGCAACCTGGCCCGCTGGCTCCGCCAGGACCCGCTGCAACTGAGCGACGCCCTGTCGATGGACGTCGCCACCGCGATGCTGCTGCTGGAGAGCCGCCTCGAGCTCCATGGTCGGGCCGACCCCGCCGACCTCGCCCAGGAAGCACTCCTGTCCGAGCGCCTCAAGGCGCACCAGCGGGGCGAGCGCCTCCCGCCCCTGCCCCTGGCCAAGCCGGAAGCCCAGGCCCGCCAGCTCGGCCGGCAGCTTGCCCACGAGATCCTCAGCAGCCTGGCCGAAGTCGAGCAGAGCCTCGACAGCTACTTCCGAGCCCCCAGCGAAAGCGACGTACTCAACGCCGTCCGCGCCCCCCTCAAGCAGATCGAAGGCGCTCTGTCGATCCTGAACGAGGATGGCGCGGTCCGTCTGCTGCAGGACGCCGCCGCCCGCATCGGCGCCCTGTCGAGCGCCGAATCCACAGCCGACACGGCAGCCTTCGAAGAGATCGCGCACCGTCTGTCCGCCCTCGGCATCTACATCGAAGCCCTTCAGCACGGCCCGGCCGATCTGGAACGCATCCTCCACCCCGAGCAGGCCGAGGCGCCGGGCGCCAGCAGCATCGAAGCCGAGCTCGACCAGCAGAAGCGGGACACCGCCGCCCTCGCCGCCGCCCTCAAGGACAACCCGGACGACGACGGTCTGCGCAGCGAATTGCAGGTCAACCTCGAGAACCTCCGCCAGGACGCATCCCTCACGGCCAACACGGAGCTCGAAAAGCAGGCCCGTCAGACCCTCTCCCTGCTCGACGCCGGGGAGCTGTTCGGCGCAGAGGTTCCCATCGCGGCCGAACCCGAGGCACCGGCCCTGTCCGCAGAAGCCAGCCGCCTGCTCGCCGCCAGCGAGGAGGAACTGGACGCGGAACTCCTGGGTATCTTCATCGAGGAAGCCGTCGACGTCCGGAGCACCCTCGCCGAGCATCTCGCCCTGCTCAACCAGAGCCCGGACGACACCGACACACTCACCACCATCCGGCGCAGCTTCCACACCCTCAAGGGCAGCGGCCGCATGGTCGGCCTCAAGGACTTCGGCGAGGCGGCATGGGGCATCGAGCAGACCCTCAACCACTGGTTGCGCCTCGAACTGCCGGTCAATGAGTCGCTGCAATCCTTCATTGGACACGCCCTCGCCGAGTTCTCGGCCTGGATCGATCAACTGCAGGCGGGCGCCGGCACCCAGCGCGACGTCAGCAGCCTGCTCGAAGAGGCCGCCCGTCTGCGCGCGGACGACAGCGCCGCCGCCCCGCCCCAGACCGCAGCAGCGCCCCTGCCCGAAGTGCCGCCGCTCGTTCCCGAGCTTCCCGTCGAGCCCGACGAGGCGCCCGCACTGGACGCGGAAGAGGACCTGCAAGACCTCTCCCTGCTCGACGACGCCCAGGAGGTAGATCTGGAGGCAACCCTGGTGCTGACCGAGGTCGACCTCGCGGCCACCAGCATCAATCTGCCCCTATCCATGCGGGAGGATGAGGACGAACCGGCCGAAGCCGTCGAACTGGACTTCCCCGAACTCAGCTTTGACGATCCGGCGCTCAACGGCGCGATGTCCGCTCCGGCCCCCGCAGCCGCCGCAGAAGCACAGGCAGCCGCTCCCGAGTCGCTCGAGCACGAATTCCTCGACGAAGCACTTGCCGAGATCACGGGTGAGCCCGCCGAGCTGCCTCAGGCAGCGGTAGCCGAGCCGGGACTGCCCGAAGAGATCCAGTTCCTCGAACCGCTCGAGCCTGCCGAAGCAGTCCAGGCCAGCGAGCCCGATAGCGCTGTTGAAGACATACCTGCCAAGGCGGCCGAAGCCGAAGCCTTTGATTTCGACTTCGAACTCACGCCTGACACGGCTCAGATCCCGGACATCGAGGCAGCGCAGCTGCTCGACGCCCTGCGCGCCTCCCAGGCGGCGGAAGATGACACGGTAGCCGGCCTCGAAGAACTCGACATCGAGGCCACCCCCCTCGACGACAGCCTGCTCATCGATGAGGAGACCCTCCTCGCCGAAGATGCCCTCCCGCCCGAGGGCACCGAGCTGCTCGTTGACACTCCCCCCCTGGAGGCCCTCGCGCTCGCGGGTGAGGAGAGCTTCGAGGCCACCGAACTGGAATCCATTGACGATCTCCTGACCGAGGAGTTCGCGGAGGACACCCTTTCCCCCCTGGCCGAGCTCCCTGCCGAAGCAGCCGAAGAGCCCGCCGAGCTCACCCTTGCGGAACTTGAGGCCCTTGAAGCGGCCGGGCCGGCCACCCTCGACAACCCGGACGCCGGGATCGTCGTGGAGGAAGTCCTGGCAGTGCTTCCCGAGGCTGCCCCCGAGGAAGCCCCCGATGACAGCCCCGAGGAAGCCCTCGAGGAAGACCCGGACGAAGTCCGGCTCGGCGATGTCAGCCTGTCGCGCCCGCTCTTCGACCTTTATCTCGCCGAAGCCCGACAACACGTGGCCACGCTGCGCCATGAGCTGGCCCGCCTGGCCGTCAACCCGAGCCTCGTACCGCCCACTACCGCCATCCGGGCTGCCCACACCCTGGCGGGCATCTCGGGCACCGCCCGCTTCAGCGCACCACAGCTGCTTGCCAAAGCCCTTGAGCTCGCCGAGCAACGCCTTGCCGACCATGACCGGGCCCCCACCGCTGCCCAGGTCGCGACCCTGACGGCGGCCGCCACAGCGCTGGAAGGCATGCTGGTCACCCTCGCCGCCCGCCAGCTGCCGGCGGCCGAACCGGCGCTCGTCACGGCCCTCGACGAGATCCTGGCGCCGCATCTGGCCGAGGTGATCAGCCTGCACTCGCCCCTCGTCCCGGCCCGCGAAGCGGAGTCCGCCGAGGCGCGCGACGCCGGTGGCAGTACCGGCCAACGCCCGCCCGAGGCAGCACCGGCACCGCCGCCGCTGCGCGACGAGCTCGACCTGGACCTGTTGCCGATCTTCCTCGACGAAGGCACCGAGCTCCTTGACAACCTGGCCACGGCGCTGCGTACCTGGCGCGATGATCCGGCCGATGACGCCCACGCCAGCAGCGTGGCGCGCCTGCTGCACACCCTCAAGGGCAGCGCGCGGATGGTCGGCGCCATGAACCTGGGGCACCACCTCCACGAGCTGGAGACCCGGCTTGAACGGGCGCGCAGCCAGAACACTCCGGCGGAGAGCATCATCGAGGACCTGGAAGGTTCCCTCGACCAGGCTCGTCAGACCCTCGACAGCCTGCAGCAGCCGTCCGCCGCAGCCCCCGCGGATACCGCCGCTGCGCCCGCTACCGATGACACGGCCTCCGTCCAGGGCGGCGACACCATCACCCAGGCCGCCCGCTCGCAGCTGCGGGTCGAGGCCAGCCGCATCGACCAGTTCGTTAACGAGGCCGGCGAGATCAGCATCGCCCGCACCCGTATCGAGGGCGAGCTGCGCACCCTGCGACGCTCCCTGCTCGACCTCACGGAGAACGTGATCCGCCTGCGCAATCAGCTGCGTGAGGTGGAGATCCAGGCAGACACCCAGATGCAGTCGCGCCTGTCCCAGGTCGAGACCCAGCACACCGAGTTCGACCCCCTGGAGATGGACCGCTACACGCGCCTCCAGGAGCTCACCCGCATGATGGCGGAGAGCGTCGGCGACGTGACCACGGTGCAGCAGAACCTGCTCAAGAACCTCGATGGCGCCGAAGCGGCCCTGCATGCCCAGTCCCGCATGGCGCGGGAGCTCCAGCAGTCCTTGATGCACGTGCGCATGGTGCCCTTCGACAGCCTGGCCGAGCGGCTCTACCGCCTGGTCCGCCAGACCGCCAAGGAAGTCGGCCGGCGTGCCAACCTCGACATCGTCGGCGGCCAGATCGAGATCGACCGCAGTGTGCTCGACGCCATGACCGGCCCCCTCGGCCACCTGGTGCGCAACGCCGTGGCCCACGGCATCGAGACGCCGGAACGCCGCCGCCTGGCCGGCAAGCCCGAGATCGGCCAGATCACCCTCAAGGTCTCCCACGAGGGCAACGAGGTCGTCATCGAGTTCCGCGACGACGGTGCCGGCCTGGACTTCGACCGGATCCGCACGCACGCCCTCGAAAGCGGGCTGATCAGCCGCGACGAGGACGTGGACGACAAGCGTCTCACCAACCTGATCTTCGTTCCCGGCTTCACCACCGCCACCCTGTCCAGTCTGGCCGGTCGCGGCGTCGGCATGGACGTGGTCAAGAGCGAAACGGCTGCGGTCGGCGGACGCATCAGCGTCGAAACCGAGAGCGGCCAGGGCACCTGCTTCCGCATCCACCTGCCGCTCACCCTTGCGGTCACCCAGGCCCTGCTGGTCAAGGCCGGCGGCCGGACCTTCGCCATTCCTTCGTCGATGGTCGCCCAGGTGCTGGAGCTCAAGGCGCCGGCCCTCGAGAAGATCCGCCAGGAGCGGGGCACCGAGTGGCTGGGCGAGCACTACGGCTACCGCTACCTGCCGCGCCTGCTCGGCGACTACACCTCGCAGCCTCAGGTGGAACGCTTCAACTGGGTGCTGCTGCTGCGCGCCGGCAGCGAAACCCTGGCCCTGCACGTGGACACCCTGCGCGGCAACCAGGAAGTGGTGGTCAAGAATGCCGGCCCGCAGTACGCCCGGATGGTCGGCTACTCGGGAGCCACGGTGCTCGGCGACGGCGAGATCGTGCTCATCCTCAACCCGGTGGCGCTGGCAGCCCGCAGCCCCGTGGTCGAAGGCGACGACACGCCCCTGCGCGTCGCCACCCCGGCCGTGCCGACTCAACCGCTGGTCATGGTGGTGGATGATTCCCTCACGGTGCGCAAGATCACCGGCCGCCTGCTCGAGCGGGAGGGCTACCGGGTGATCACCGCCAAGGACGGCGTGGACGCCCTGGAGCAGCTCCAGACCGCCCGCCCCGACGTCATCATTGCCGACATCGAGATGCCGCGCATGGACGGCTTCGACCTGACCCGCAACATCCGGGCCGATGTGGCACTGAAGCAGGTCCCCATCATCATGATCACCTCCCGCACGGCCGAGAAGCACAAGCGCTATGCAGAGGAGATCGGCGTCAATCATTACCTGGGCAAGCCCTACGATGAAGACGTGCTGCTGGGCCTGATCCAGGACTATGTGACCGGCGGCAACGCCTGACCCGGACGAAAGCCACGCTTTCGTCCGGCCGCCGGGCCGGGCTTGGCTATAATCGCGTGTTTCCCAGCCTGGCCTCCCCATGAATCTGCTCTTCGAAGAGGACGGTGCCTTCAAGACCGGCACCATCCTGACCGACAACGACGCCTCCCTGCAGGTGGAAACACCCCACGGCAAGCGCCTCAAGCTGAAGAGCAAGGACGTGCTGATGCGCTTCGCCCAGCCGTCCGCGGGCGAGCTGCTCGAACGCGCCGAAGCCGAAGCCGAGGGCCTCGACACCGAGTTCCTGTGGGAGGTCTGCGGCGACGGGGAATTCGGCTTCGCCGAGTTTGCCCAGGAGTACTTCGGCCACACCCCCAGCGCGGTGGAGTCCACCGCCGTGCTGCTGCGCCTGCATGCCGCGCCCATCTACTTCCACCGCAAGGGCCGTGGCCGCTTCCGCAAGGCACCCGCCGAGATCCTGCAGGCCGCCCTCGCCGGCCTTGAGAAGAAGCGCCAGCAAGCTGCGGCGATCGAGCGCATGCGCGACGAACTGCTGGCCGGCCGCCTGCCCGAAGACCTGCGGCCACTGATCCGCCAGCTGCTCTACAAGCCTGACCGGAACCGCCTCGAGACCAAGGCCCTGGAAGCCGCCTGCGCCGAGAGCGGCAGGTCGCCCGCCCGCCTGCTGCTCGACTGCGGCGCCCTCGCCTCGTCCCATGAGCTGCATTTCGACCGCTTCCTGTTCGAGTACTTCCCCGCCGGCACCGACTTCCCGGCGGTGGACGACCCCGTCGAGCCGGCCAACCTGCCCCTCGCTGCGGTGCGCGCCTTCTCGATCGACGATGCGGCCACCACCGAGATCGACGACGCCTTCTCGGTCACCCCCACCGCCACCGGCTGGTCCATCGGCATCCACATCGCTGCGCCGGGCCTCGGCTTCGGGCGTGGTTCCGGGCTCGACGGAATCGCCCGCGAGCGCCTGTCCACGGTGTACATGCCCGGCAACAAGATCACCATGCTGCCGGACCACATCGTCAGCCGCTTCACCCTCGGTGAAGGCCGCGACTGTCCGGCGCTGAGCCTGTACCTGGAGGTCAGCCGCGACCTGATCGTCACCGGCAACCGCTCCTGCATCGAGCGCGTGCCGGTCGTGGCCAACCTGCGCCACCACGACATCGAGCCCGTCTTCAACGAGACCACCCTCGCCGAGGGCGGGCCCGACTTCCCCTGGAAGACCGAGCTGACCCTGCTGTGGGAACTCGCCACCGTACTCGAGGCCGGGCGCGGCAAGCCCGCCGCCAACCAGAACCTGGTGGACTACAACTTCAACGTGGACTGGAGCGTGACCACCGAGGACGGCCCCGGCCGCATCGAGATCGGTCGCCGGCCGCGCGGCTCGCCCCTCGACAAGCTGGTTGCCGAGTTGATGATCGCGGCCAACAGCACCTGGGGCAAAGCCCTGGCCGATGCCGGCATCCCGGCCCTGTACCGGGCCCAGACCGGCGGCAAGGTGCGCATGACCACCGCCGCGGCGCCCCACGAGGGCCTGGGCGTCGACTGCTACGCCTGGTCCAGCTCGCCCCTGCGCCGCTACGTGGACCTGGCCAACCAGTGGCAGCTGATTGCCTGGCTGCAGGGCAGCGCGCCGACCTTCCCACCCAAGTCCGCAGAGCTGATCGCCGCGATGCGCGATTTCGAGCTCACCTACGCGGCTTACGCCGAATTCCAGCGCGGCATGGAGCGCTACTGGTGCCTGCGCTGGCTTCGCCAGGCCGGTCACCCGTCGATGAGCGCCCGGGTGCTGCGCGAGAGCCTGGTGCGCCTCGAGAACATCCCGCTGATCTTCAAGGTCCCGTCGATGCCCACCCTACCCCCGGGCACCCGGGTGCAGCTGGCCATCGACAGCACCGATCTGATCGACGTGGACGTGCGCGCCACCTATCAGGAGACCCTCGCGGCAACCGGCAACGAAACGCCTGTCGAGGAAGAGGACATCCCGGAACTCGCCGCCGTCGACACCCCGGAAGCCCCCCCGGCTGCGGAGACGCCCGCGCCGGAAGCCTCCTGAGCCCTGCCCATGGTATCGGCCATCCCGCGCCTGTTTCGCTCGTTTGTCCGGTCTGGCGCGCCCCGTCCGGCGGGCAAGATGCCGCGCGAGTGGCCGGTGTTCATGGGCAAGACGGCCCGCTATGCCCTGGAGTGGGGGGTCGGCCTGTCGCTGACCCTGCATGCCGTCCTGCTGTCCATCCACTTCGTGATGCCCGACCCCACGCACTTCAAGCAGCAGGATCGTGGCCTCGATGTAGTACTGGTGAACTCCCGCCATGCCCAGCGCCCCGACAAGGCCGACCTGCTGGCCCAGAGCAACCTGGATGGCGGCGGCACCGGCGAGAAGGGCGACAAGCTGGCCACCCCGCTGCCGCCCCAGGACAGCAGCCAGGCCGGCACCGGCCTCGTCGAAGCCCAGCGCCGTAGCGAGCAGGCCGAAACGCCCCAGATGCAGGCCATGACCACGGCTCGCAGCAAAGCCTCGATCAGCTCTGATACGCGCCAGACCAATCCCGTCGAGACTCCACGCCAGACCTCCGGCTACGACCTGCTCGACAGCTCCGCCGCGGTGGCCCGCATCGAGGCCCAGATCGACAAGGACCTGGTGGACTACGCCGCCCGGCCGCGCAAGAAGTTCATCGGCGCGCGCACCGAGGAGTACCGCTTCGCCCAGTACGTGGAAGACTGGCGCCAGAAGATTGAACGGGTCGGCAACCTCAACTACCCGCCGGCCGCCCGCGGCAAGCTGTATGGCAGCCTGCTGCTGTCGATCAGCATCCGCGCCGACGGCAACGTGAAGCACGTGGAGATCCAGCGCTCCTCGGGCAACAAGATCCTCGATGACGCGGCGATCCGCATCGTCCAGCTGTCATCCCCCTTCCCCGCCTTCCCCGACGCCATCCGCAAGGACACCGACGAGATCGTGATCACCCGCACCTGGAAGTTCACCAATGCGGACGTGGTGCGGACCGAGAACACCGAATAAGCCAGGGAGCCCCCGATGGACCGCTACGCCGTGATCGGCAATCCGATCGCCCACAGCAAATCGCCCCGCATCCACAGCCTGTTCGCCGCGCAGACCGGCCAGGCGCTGAGCTACGAGGCCCTCCTCGCCCCCCTCGACGGCTTCACCGCCACCGTCGCGGCCTTCCGTGCCGCAGGCGGGCGCGGCGTCAACGTGACCGTGCCGTTCAAGCTCGAAGCCTTCGACCTGGCCGACCGGCATACCCCGCGCGCCCTGGCCGCCGGAGCCGTCAATACCCTGGCCTTCGGGGTCGACGGCGTGCTCGGCGATAACACCGACGGGGCCGGCATCCTGCGTGACATCACGATCAACCTCGACTGCCCGGTGGCGGGAAAGCGTGCCCTCCTGCTGGGCGCCGGCGGCGCGGCCCGGGGCACCGTGCTGCCCCTGCTCGAAGCCGGGCCGGCGAGCCTGACCATCGCCAACCGCACGGCCTCGCGGGCCACCGAACTGGCCGACGAGTTCGCCCGTGGCGGAGCCCTGCGCCCCCGGGGCTGCGGCTTTGCCGATTTGGCCGGCGAGCAGTTCGACGTGGTCATCAACGCCACCAGCGCCAGCCTCTCCGACGCCGCCCCCGACTTGCCCGCAGGCCTCTATGCACCCGGCAGCCTGGCCTACGACATGATGTACGGCAAGGGTGACACGCCCTTCCTGGTACAGGCCCGGGCCCAGGGCGCCGCCCGCCTGGCCGACGGCCTGGGCATGCTCGTCGAGCAGGCCGCCGAGAGCTTCTTCCTGTGGCGCGGCGTGCGCCCGGACACGGCGGCCGTGCTGGCCGAACTGCGCGCCCTGCTCTGAGCCCGCCGGTCGCGATGAAGACCCTCTGGCGCTGGATACGCCGTGGCCTGCTGGCCCTGGTGCTGCTCTTCATCGCCTGGCACCTGTGGCTGCTCGGCAATGTGCTGTGGTGGAAATGGGTGCCCCCCTCCGAAACCAGCTTCATGAGCCTGCGCCTGTCGGAGCTCAACCAGGCCAAGCCCGACGCCGAGCTGCATTACCGCTGGGTGCCCTACGAGCAGATCTCGGTGCACCTCAAGCGCGCCGTGATCGCCGCCGAGGACGACAAGTTCGTGGACCACGAGGGCTTCGACTGGGATGGCATCCAGAAGGCCATCGAGAAGAACCAGAAGAAGGGCAAGGCGGTCGCCGGCGGCTCGACGATCAGCCAGCAGCTCGCCAAGAACCTCTTCCTGTCCCCCTCGCGCAGCTATTTCCGCAAGGCCGAGGAGGCCATCATCACGGTGATGATCGAAGCCCTGTGGGACAAGCGGCGCATTCTCGAGGTGTATCTGAACGTGGTCGAATGGGGCAACGGCATCTTCGGCTGCGAGGCCGCCGCCCAACGCTACTACCGCACCCCCGCCGCCCGCCTGAGCCCCGCCCAGGCGGCCCGGATGGCCGTGATACTGCCCAATCCGCGCAAGTACGAGACCCAGTTCGGCCCCCGCCTGGCGGCCCATGCGGCACGCATCCAGGGGCGCATGCAGTACTCGGAAGTTCCGTAACGACACCCCCCGGTCCGCCATTGAGGGACTTCGGCCCCTGCCCTCGCGGGGGCCCTTGGGGTAGAATGCGCTGCTTTTCCCCAGCCGCGCCTCCCCGATGCAATTCGCCGGATTCACCTTGCGAAACAATCTGTTCGTCGCCCCCATGGCGGGTGTGACGGATCGTCCTTTCCGCCAGCTGTGCAAGAAGCTGGGGGCCGGACTCGCCGTCTCCGAGATGGTCACCTCCAACTCCCTGCTCTACGGCAGCGCCAAGACCCAGCGGCGCGCCAACCACGATGGCGAGGTGGACCCGATCTCCGTGCAGATCGCCGGCGCTGATCCGGCCATGATGGCCGAGGCCGCCCGCCACAACATCGACCGGGGCGCCCAGATCATCGACATCAACATGGGCTGCCCGGCCAAGAAGGTGTGCAATGTGATGGCCGGCTCCGCCCTGATGCAGGACGAGCCCCTGGTCGCGCGCATCCTGGAAGCCGTGGTGGGTGCCGCCGGCAACACCCCGGTCACCCTCAAGTTCCGCACCGGCTGGAACAAGGCCAACAAGAACGCCCCGATGATCGCCCGCATCGCCGAGGAATCCGGCGTGCAGCTCATTGCCATCCACGGCCGCACCCGCGCCTGCCAGTACACCGGCGACGCCGAGTACGACACCATCGCCGACGTGAAGACCCGGGTGCGCATCCCGGTCATCGCCAACGGCGACATCACCACCCCGCAGAAGGCCAAGTTCGTGCTCGACTACACCGGCGCCGACGGCGTCATGGTGGGTCGTGCCGCCCAGGGCCGCCCGTGGATCTTCCGCGAGATCGAACACTTCCTGAAGACCGGCGAGGAGCTGCCGCCCCCCCTGGTCTCCGACATCCTGATCGTCTGCAAGGAGCACCTGGCCGACCTCTACGCCTTCTACGGCGAGGACACCGGCGTCAAGGTCGCCCGCAAGCACATCAGCTGGTACACCAAGGGTCTGGTCGGATCGGCGCAGTTCCGCCGCATCATGAACACCCTGCCGACCGTACAAGAACAGATCGCCGCCATAGACGAGTTCTTCGGCCGGCTCGCCGACAGAGATAGCCGACTGGTCTACGCAGACCCCGAAGAATTCCCGCAGGAGCTTGCCGCATGAGCAGTACCAGCAACGAGATCGCCGATTCCGTGTGTCGCGCGCTGGACACCTATTTCCGCGACCTGGACGGTGAGAAGCCCAACGCCCTCTACGACATGGTGATCAAGAATGTCGAGCGGCCGATGCTCGAGTTCGTGCTCCGCCAGGCCGGGGGCAACCAGACCCTCTGCGCGGAGATGCTCGGCATCAACCGCAACACCCTGCGCCGCAAGCTCACCGAGCACGAGCTGCTCTGAGACCGCGCCCCCGTTTTCCCAGTTTTCCCTACCTTGTTGCGCCGCGGCCTGCCCGCGGCTTTCCCGAGAAGCCCCATGAAAGTCACCCAAGCCCTGCTCAGCGTCTCCGACAAGACCGGCGTCATCGAATTCGCCCGTGAACTGTCCGCCCTCGGCATCGCCCTGCTGTCCACCGGCGGCACCGCCAAGTCCCTGCGTGACGCCGGCCTGCCGGTCACCGACGTATCCGACTACACCGGCTTCCCCGAGATGCTCGACGGCCGCGTCAAGACCCTGCACCCCAAGGTGCATGGCGGCATCCTGGCCCGTCGCGACCTGCCCGAGCACCTGGCCAAGCTGGAAGAGCACAGCATCCCGCGCATCGACCTCGTGGTGGTGAACCTCTACCCCTTCCAGGCCACCGTGGCCAAGCCCGACTGCAGCCTGGAAGACGCCATCGAGAACATCGATATCGGCGGCCCGACCATGGTCCGCGCCGCGGCCAAGAACCACGGCAATGAGGCCGGCGGCGTCGGCATCGTGACCGACCCCGAGGACTACGCGGCCATCGTTGCCGAGCTCAAGGCCAACGCCGGCGCCCTGACCTACAAGACCCGCTTCGACCTGGCGCGCAAGGCCTTCACCCACACCGCCCGCTACGATTCGGCCATCTCCAACCACCTGACCGCCCTGGCGGAAGACGGCAGCAAGAAGGCCTACCCGGAGCGCTTCCAGCTGGCCTTCGACAAGGTGCAGGACCTCCGCTACGGCGAGAACCCCCACCAGACCGCTGCCTTCTACAAGGAATCCGACGCCCCCGCCGGCGCCATCGCCGCCTACACCCAGGTGCAGGGCAAGGAGCTGTCCTACAACAACATCGCCGACTCCGACGCGGCCTGGGAATGCGTCAAGGCCTTCGAGGGTGGCAACGGCACCGCCGCCTGCGTCATCGTCAAGCACGCCAACCCCTGCGGCGTGGCGGTCGCAGCCAGCCCGCTGGAAGCCTACAAGAAGGCCTTCTCCACCGACCCCACCTCTGCCTTCGGCGGCATCATCGCCTTCAACACCACGGTGGACAAGGCCGCAGCCGAAGCCGTCAGTGCCCAGTTCCTGGAAGTGCTGATCGCCCCCGCCTACACCGAGGAAGCCCTCGAGCTGCTCAAGGCCAAGCAGAACGTCCGCGTGCTGATCGTTCCGCTGGGCATCGTCAAGCAGCCCGACTACAAGCGCGTCGGCGGCGGCCTGCTGGTGCAGAGCGCCGACTTCGCCCCGATCACCGCGGCAGACCTGAAGGTCGTCACCAAGCGCGCACCCACCGAGCAGGAGCTCGGCGACCTGCTGTTCGCCTGGCGCGTGGCCAAGTACGTCAAGTCCAACGCCATCGTGTACTGCAAGGACGGCATGACCATCGGTGTCGGCGCCGGCCAGATGAGCCGCGTGGACTCCGCCCGCATCGCCAAGATCAAGGCCGAGAACGCCGGCCTGGTGATTCCCGGCTGCGTGGTCGCTTCCGATGCCTTCTTCCCGTTCCGTGACGGCCTCGACGTGCTGGCCCAGGCCGGCGCCACCGCGGTGATCCAGCCCGGCGGCTCCATGCGCGACGCGGAGGTGATCGCCGCCGCCGACGAGCAGGGCATCGCCATGGTCCTCACCGGCTTCCGCCACTTCCGCCACTAAGAGCAGGTTCCTCAGCATGAAGATCCTCGTCATCGGCTCCGGCGGGCGCGAACACGCGCTGGCCTGGAAACTCTCCCGCTCCCAGCGCGTGCACAAAGTGTTCGTGGCCCCTGGCAACCCGGGCACCGCCCGCGAGCCCGGCCTCGAGAACCTGCCCATCACCGCGATCCCCGAGCTTGTGGACTTCGTGCGGAAGGAACAGATCGGCCTCACCGTCGTCGGCCCCGAAGCCCCCCTCGCCGCCGGCGTGGTGGATGCCTTCCGGGCCGCCGGCCTGCCCATCTTCGGGCCGACCCGCCTGGCCGCCCAGCTGGAAAGCTCCAAGGACTTCGCCAAGCAGTTCCTGCAGCGCCACAACATCCCCACCGCCCGCTACCAGACCTTCTCCGATTCCGCCCAGGCCCATGCCTACGTGGACGCCGAAGGCGCCCCCATCGTCATCAAGGCCGACGGCTTGGCGGCCGGCAAGGGCGTGGTGGTGGCCATGACGGTGGACGAGGCCCACGCCGCCATCGACGCCATGCTCACCCACAACACCCTCGGCGTGCAGTACGACGAGCGCGGCCCCCGGGTGGTGATCGAGGAGTTCATGGATGGCGAGGAGGCCAGCTTCATCGTGATGGCCGACGGCCGCCACGCCCTGCCCCTGGCCACCTCCCAGGACCACAAGCGCCTCAAGGACGCCGACCAGGGCCCCAACACCGGCGGCATGGGTGCCTACTCGCCCGCGCCGGTGGTGACCCCCGAGGTGCACGCCCGCGCCATGCGCGAGATCATCATGCCGACCCTGGCCGGCATGGCCTCCGAAGGGCTGCCCTACACCGGCTTCCTGTACGCCGGCCTGATGATCGACAGCAAGGGCGCCCCCCGCGTGGTGGAGTTCAACTGCCGCATGGGCGACCCGGAAACCCAGCCGATCATGATGCGCCTCAAGTCCGACCTGGTGGATCTGGTCGAGGCCGCCGTCGCCGGCAAGCTCGACAAGGTCGAGGCCGAATGGGACCGCCGCTTCGCCCTGGGTGTAGTGATGGCTGCTGCCGGCTACCCGGACAGCCCGCGCAAGGGTGATGCCATCCATGGCCTGCCCGCCACGGCGGCGGACGACGCCCACGTCTTTCACGCCGGCACCACCGAGGCCGACGGCGAGATCCGCACCAGCGGCGGCCGTGTGCTGTGCGTGACGGCCCTCGGGGACAACGTCCGCAGCGCCCAGAAGCGCGCCTACGAGCTGGTGGACCAGATCCACTTCGACGGCATGCAGTGCCGCCGCGACATCGGCTACCGGGCTGTGGCCCGCAAGGGCTGATCCGGCCATGCCCCACCTGCGCCTCGAGTACAGTGAAAACATGGCGGGCCGTTTCGACGGCGCCAGCCTGGCCCAGGCCGCCTGCGACGCCCTGCTGTCCAGCGGGGTCTTCAACCCGCCCGACTCGATCAAGGTCCGCCTGATCCCGGTGCAGCATTTCCGGGTCGGCAGTGGCGCCAGCCACGGCTTCGTGCATGCCGAGCTGGCGATGCTGTCCGGTCGTGACAAGTCCACCAAGCAGCGCCTCACCGAGGCCCTGGTGCTGGCCATGAGCACCTGCATCGGCCCGGGTCCGGACACCGTCCAGGTCACCGCCGACGCCCGCGACATGGACCGGGACGTCTACGCCAAGCGCCTGCTGCCTGCCACCTGATGCCCGCCCGGCTCCCCCGGGGGGCCGGTCACGTTTGATCCCGAGAGACCTCCCATGCCCGACCGCGCCGCCGTCAAAGCCCATCTTCTCGACCTCCAGGCCCGCATCGTCGCGGCCCTCGAAACCTTCGACGGCAAGTCCTTCGTCACCGACAGTTGGGAACGCCCGGCCGGCGGTGGCGGCCTGACCCGCCTGGTCGAGGATGGCGGCTTCTTCGAGCGCGGCGGCTGCAACTTCTCCCACGTGATGGGCGAAGGCCTGCCCCCCTCGGCCACCGCCGCCCGGCCGGAGCTGGCCGGCCGCAGCTACGAGGCGATGGGCGTGTCGCTGGTCCTGCATCCGCGCAACCCCTATTGCCCGACGGTGCACATGAACGTGCGCTTCTTCATCGCCTCGGCCCCGGGCAAGGACGACGTGTGGTGGTTCGGCGGCGGCATGGACCTGACCCCTTACTATCCCTTCGAGGAGGATGTGCGGCACTTCCACGCCACCTGCAAGGCCGCTGTGCTGCCCTGGGGTGAGGCCGAATACCAGCGCCTCAAGGACTGGTGCGACCGCTACTTCTTCCTCAAGCACCGCAATGAGCCGCGCGGCGTCGGCGGCCTGTTCTTCGACGACCACGGCGCCGACGGCAAGGTGGACTTCGAGGCTGCCTTCGCCATGACCCGCAGCGTCGGCGACGCCTTCCTGCCCGCCTACCTGCCCATCGTCGAGCGCCGCCGCGACACGCCCTACGGCGAGCGGGAGCGTGACTTCCAGGCCTACCGGCGCGGCCGCTACGTGGAGTTCAACCTGGTCTTCGACCGCGGCACCCTGTTCGGCCTGCAATCCGGCGGGCGGACCGAGTCCATCCTGATGTCCATGCCGCCCATCGTAAAGTGGCGCTACGACTGGCACCCGGCAGCCGGCAGCCCCGAGGAGCGGCTTTACACCGAGTTTCTGATCGCCCGCGATTGGGCCTGAACCCGATCGGAACGCAGTAAAAAAGCCGCCGGCACCCTCTCGGGGCCGGCGGCTTTTTCATGCCTGCGGGCCGTAGCCCGCAGCAATGCTCAGTTGCGGATGAGGTGATCGAAGGCCGACAGGGAGGCCTTGGCGCCGTCGCCCATGGCGATGATGATCTGCTTGTAGGGCGTGGTGGTCACGTCACCCGCCGCGAACACGCCCGGCACCGAGGTGCGGCCGTGGTCATCGACGATGATCTCGCCGCGGGTCGACAACTCGACCGTCCCCTTCAGCCAACCGGTGTTGGGCAGCAGGCCGATCTGCACGAAGATGCCGGCCAGCTCGACCTTGTGGATGTCGCCGGAAACGCGGTCCTTGTAGGTCAGGCCGACCACCTTCTGGCCATCGCCGTTCACCTCGGTAGTCTGGGCGTTCACGATGATCTTCACGTTGGGCAGGCTTTCGAGCTTCTTGACCAGCACCGCGTCCGCCCGCAGCTTGCTGTCGAACTCCAGCAGGGTCACGTGGGCCACCACACCGGCCAGGTCGATGGCCGCCTCGACACCCGAGTTGCCGCCGCCGATCACCGCCACCGGCTTGCCCTTGAACAGGGGGCCATCACAGTGGGGGCAGTAGGTCACGCCCTTGGTCCGGTACTCGGCCTCACCGGGGACATTCATGTCGCGCCAGCGGGCACCGGTGGACAGGATCACCGTCTTCGACTTGAGGCTGGCGCCACTGGCCAGCTTGACCTCGACGTAGTCCTGGCCCGGCACCAGCGCCTCGGCCCGCTGCAGGTTCATGATGTCCACGTTGTACTGCTTGACGTGCTCTTCGAGGGCAGCCGCCAGACGCGGGCCTTCGGTCTCCTTCACGGAGATGAAGTTCTCGATGGCGAGGGTGTCGAGCACCTGGCCACCGAAACGCTCGGTGACCACACCGGTGCGGATGCCCTTGCGCGCCGCATACACAGCCGCCGCCGCGCCGGCCGGGCCGCCGCCCACCACCAGCACGTCGAAGGCTTCCTTGCTCGCGATCTTGGCTGCGGCACGGGCTTCGGCGCCCGCATCCACCTTGGAGAGGATCTGCTCGAGCTCCATGCGGCCCTGGCCGAACTCCTTGTCGTTGAGCAGGATGGTCGGCACGGCCATGATCTGGCGCTGGGTCACCTCATCCTGGAACAGGGCGCCATCCACCGTGATGTGACGGATCTTCGGATTGATCAGCGCCATCAGGTTGAGGGACTGGACCACTTCCGGACAGTTCTGGCAGGACAGGGAAATGTAGGTGACGAAGTTGAACTCCCCGTCCAGATCGCGGATCTGGGCGAGGACTTCCTCGCTGACCTTGGGCGGATGACCGCCGGTCTGCAGCAGGGCCAGCACGAGGGAGGTGAATTCGTGGCCGAGCGGGATGGCGGCAAAGTGGATGCCGATGTCCATGCCCGGACGGGTGATCTGGAAGGAGGGCTTGCGCTCGGCGCTACCGCTCGCTTCGACATAGGACAACAGGGGCGACAGGCTGACGATCTCCTGCAGGAGTTCGCGCATCTGGCGGGAGGAGTCACCATCATCGAGGGACGCCCTGATCTCCACCGGACGGGTCACCTTGGTCAGATAGGCTTGCAACTGGGTCTTGAGGGCGGCATCCAGCATGATGATTTCCTTGTTTCACGAATTTCGGATGTAACAACGCCCGAGCGCCGACGGACGCCCGGGCGTTCTGGAACTACAGACAGCTACTGGCGGCGGATCAGATCTTGCCGACCAGGTCCAGAGACGGCTTCAGGGTCTCGGCGCCTTCCTGCCACTTGGCCGGGCACACTTCGCCCGGGTGGGAGGCCACGTACTGGGCAGCCTTGACCTTGCGCAGCAGCTCGGAAGCGTCACGGCCGATGCCCAGGTCATGAATCTCGGCAACCTTGATCTGGCCTTCCGGGTTCACCACGAAGGTGCCACGCAGGGCCAGGCCGGCTTCTTCGATCATCACGTCGAAGTTGCGGGTGATCGCGCCGGTCGGGTCGCCGATCATCGGGTAGGTGATCTTCTTGATGGTCTCGGACGCGTCGGCCCAGGCCTTGTGCACGAAGTGGGTGTCGGTGGAAACGGAGTAGACCTCGACGCCCAGCTTCTTGAATTCGGGGTACAGGTCGGCCATGTCGCCCAGCTCGGTCGGACACACGAAGGTGAAGTCAGCCGGGTAGAAGAAGAAGACGGACCACTTGCCCTTGACATCGGCTTCGGTCAGGTCGACGAACTTGCCATTGTGGAAGGCGCTGGCTTTGAACGGCTTGATTTCGGTATTGATCAGGGACATCGCGTTTCCTTAACGGGTTGATGAGAGGTGGTGAAACTTGGAGATCACATGATAGGGCGGCCAGCCATATCGTTCAAATTGATTGATGAAATGATCTGGATTGTAAAAACCTATCGACCGCCCACGACCGTTTTCGATGGCAATCCGGAACGGCGGGAGACCATCTTATGCCGTTAACTTGAAACAGAAAAGACAGGCCGGCAGGACGCCGGCCCGGATTCAACGTCGCGACAGCTCGGCGGCCGCCCGGTAGTGGCGGTTGGCGTCGTCGGTCTTGCCGATGCGCTCGGCCAGATGGGCGAGCTCCACGTGGGCTTCCCAGCCCGGCTCGATGGCCAGCGCCGCCCCCAGGTAGCTCTCGGCCTTGCCCCACAGCTGGGACTGCACGCACAGGCGGCCGAGGCTCAGCAGCAGCTGCGGATCCCGCGGATGCTGCTTGAGCCACTCCTCGGCATGGGCCAGGCGGCTGCGCACATCGCCCTCTTCGCAGCGGCCATAGACACCGGCGAGGGTGGAGTCCCAGGCCACGGCCAGTTGGACCTCGATCACCTTCTGCGCCATGGCACTGTCACCGGCGGCAATCAGGGCCCGGGCCAACTCGGTGACCAGGCGGGGGTCACGCTGTTCGTCGCGGGGCACCGCCTGCCAGTAGGCCTGCAGGGCCTGGGCATCGCCGGCGCGCTGCCGCAGGCCTTCCTGGTGGGCCCGCCGCTTGACCGGATCGGCCTGCTCGGCGGTCATCGCCCGCACCTTCACCAGCTGGCGCACCAGGCGCACTGCCTCGACCCAGTCGCCACGTGCCTGGGCGGTACGCAGCGCCAGGCGCAGGGCCGCGATGTGGCGCTGGCCACCGGCCTGGAGATCGGCAATCCGTTCGGCGGCCTCGTCGAAACGACGCCCCTCGACGGCCAGCTCCGCCTCAGTCATCAGGCGGGCGACCCGCACCTCCTCATCGTGGCTGGCTGCCCGCGCCAGCCACTGGCGATAGCGCGCGTCGTCACGCAGGGAGTGGGCGGCCCGGGCCGCCAGCAGGGCCGCCAACCCCGGGGACTCACCCGCCTCATAGGCCGCAGTGGCCTGCTTGAGGGCCTGGCCGAAGCGCCCCTCGATGCGCAGGCGCGTTGCGTCGTAGATGGCCTGGGAAGCCCGCTCACGGCTCTTGCGGGCACGGAACTGCTGCACCGCGCGGGGAAGCGCCAGGGTCCGCGCCACCAGTCGCGAAACGCCATACAGGGCAGCAAAGCTGGCGATGAAGAGCAGGATCAGGAGGTTGAGGGAAATCTGCAGCCGATAAGGGGGCCACACCATCAACACATAGCCTTCGTTGTACCGCCCGGCCACCGCCAGGCCGGCAGCGAGGGCGAACAGGCCGAGCAACCACAGCAATCCACGCATGGCCGGCCTCAGTTCTTGCGGGTGGAGCGGGCGGCCTTGGCCGGCGCTGCCGCGGGGATCGGCTCGGCCCGCCGTTCGGACACGGCGAGCAGGCTGCGCAGGGCGTTCTGGCTGGCGTTGAGCCCCGGCAGGTCGACGCCCACCGGCGACTTCTGGAGTGCCAGGAGTTCGGTACGGGCGGCAGCAACGGCCGGGTTGCGGACGTCGAAATAGCGGTCCAGCCATTCCGCCGAGATGCGCATGTCCTCGCGGAAGGTGTTGCCGTCGCGGGTCAGCAGCGCCAGGCGGGCGTTCATCAGGCGGAGCTTGAGGTTCTCACGCAGGAAGACCGCATTGCTCGGCGCCAGCAGGGCGGGGTCCGGCCGGTCCATGCGTTCGATGCGGATCAGCTGGCTGAACTCCTGCCAGAAATCCTGCCACAGGGACTGCAGCCAGCCCTGCTCCGCCACGGCGGCGGGCGCCTCGGCCCGCGGGCGTGCCTCGAAGGCCAGCGGCAGGCGGTCGAGCCGGCCGATCAGGGTCTCGAGCTTGAGGGCCACCCCGGCGCCATCCACCTGGGGCAGGGCCTTCAGGGTATCGAGGTCTTCGGTGATGGCCTTGCGCAGCGGCAGCCACTGGGGCCGCTCGACACTGGCCAGGCGGGCATCGGCGGTCTGCAGCGCAGCCAGCGCGTTATGCACGTTGCCAGCCAGCTGGAGCTGCTGCACGGCGATGGTGACTGCCTGCTCGACCTCGGACAGCACCCGATCGTCACGGGTACGGGAGAATTCCTGGTACATGGCCTCCAAGGCCACCTGCTGGCCCTGGGTCTCGGAGAAGCGGGCCTCCAGGGCACCGAGCTTGCCCTGCAGGTCCTGCAGCTTCTCCTCGGCCTGGCGGGCCAGGACGCGGGCTTCGGAGGCGGCGCTGTCGCCCTGGGCCAGGCGGCGGGCCAGCTCTTCCTGCAGATCGGCCATGCGGCTGCGGGTCTCGACCCACTGCCAGCCGAGCAAGGCCAGCGCCAGGGCGGCGATGATGGCAGAGGGACGGCGCCAGGAAGACGGGGACGGGGCTGGCGCGGGCAGCACGGGCTGCGCGGCGTCCAGTGACGGCAGGCTGGGGATTTCGCTACTCATGGGCGTGAGTTTAACCCGGATAGGTGTTGTGGTTACGGGGGGCGAAGTGGGCGACCAGGCCGGCGACCAGGCCGGAATCGCCCGCATCGGTGACGATCACCCGGGAAAAGCCGGTCTCCGCGGCCCGTCCGGCAATCCGCGGATGGGGCACGAAGAGGGGCAGGTCCAGCAGGATCTCGGCCCCCGGCAAGGCCCGCAGGTAGACCAGCCCCTCGCTGCTGGTGATGGTCAGCGCCGACAGGCGGCCGGCCCGGGCACAGGCGAGCAGGGGCGCCGGATCGTCCGCCGGACCGCTGCGGTGGTAACAGGTGAGGTAGTCGACACTGGCGCCACGCTCGGTCAGGGTCTGGCCCAGCAGATCACGCCCGCCGTCACCGCGCAGGATCAGGATGCGCCGCCCCGCCACCACAGCCGGCTGGAAGGCCGGCAGGGCCAGCACGGCCTCGCTGTCGAAGCCCTGATCGGGGGCAATCACGTCCCGGAAACCCCGCTCCGCCAGGACGGCCTCGCTGCCCTTGCCGACGGTGGCTACCGCCACACCGGGCGGCCAGGGGGCCACCGGCAGCATCACGTCGAGCGCATGGCGCACGGCGTTGGGACTGACGAAGAACACCATCGCGTAGTCGGCCAGGTGCCGGGCCATGGACTGCAGGGGGCTGGGGTCATCCACCGGCGCGACGGTGAGCAGGGGGAAACGCAGCGTTTCGGCCCCCAGCGCCGTCAGGGTCGCGCACAAGCCGTCCGCCTGCCCCGTCGGGCGGGTGATGGCGATGATCCGCCCGGCGAGGGGCTGCCCACCCATCTGGACGGCTACAGGCTGGCCAGGATCTCGTCGGCGCCGTCGGCGCGCAGATCAGCCGCCAGGG
This sequence comes from uncultured Zoogloea sp., assembly GCA_937967645.1. Classification (GTDB taxonomy): domain Bacteria; phylum Pseudomonadota; class Gammaproteobacteria; order Burkholderiales; family Rhodocyclaceae; genus Zoogloea. The sequence continues at coordinate 2,351 of CALBTT010000210.1, read as the reverse complement.
CCAGACCGAGCGCCTCGGGCTGATCGATGGGGCCGCGCCGTTCGGCACGGGCGATGCGCGAACCGTCGGGCAGGGCGACGAAACCACGCAGCCGCAGTTCCCCGTCCTGCACTTCCGCATAGGCCCCCAGGGGCACTTCGCAGCTGCCCGCCAGGGCACGGGAAGTGGCCCGCTCGGCGCGCACGCAGGCGGCGGAATGGGCATCGACGAGGGGCGCCATCCAGGCCGCCACTTCGGGCCGGTCGGCCAGGGCCTCGATGCCCAGGGCGCCCTGGCCGGCTGCCGGCAGGGACACGTCGGAGGGCAGCGTGGAGCGGATGCGCTGACCGAGGCCGAGGCGGGTCAGGCCCGCGGCGGCCAGGATGATCGCGTCGTACTGCCCTTCGTCGAGCTTGCGCAGGCGGGTGTCGAGGTTGCCGCGCAGGCTGCTCACCGCCAGCATCGGGTACTGGGCATGGATCTGGGCCTCGCGGCGCAGGCTGGAGGTGCCCACCACCGCGCCCGGCGGCATGTCGTCGAGGCTCTCGTACTTGTTGGAGACGAAGGCGTCGAGCGGCACCTCACGCTCGGAGATGGCCACCAGGGCGAACTCCGGGGGCAGCTCCATGGGTACATCCTTCATGGAATGCACGGCGATGTCGGCGGCCCGGTCGAGCAGCGCGGTCTCGAGCTCCTTCACGAACAGACCCTTGCCGCCCACCTTGGCCAGCGGCCGGTCGAGGATCTGGTCGCCGCGGGTGGTCATGCCCAGCAGTTCGACCGTGCAGGACGGGTAGAGGGCCTCGAGGCGGGCCTTGACGTGCTCGGCCTGCCACAGGGCAAGGCGGCTTTCACGGGTGGCGATGACGATGCGGTCGGGCGTAGGTGCGCTCACGGTGTGGGACTCGGCGACGAAGGGTGGAAGAAAGTGATCGGCGAAGGGCGCGGATATGGACAACTACCGGGAAAGCGGGGCACTCTGCAGGCTTCCTGCAGTGCAGCATCAGGGTAGGCACCTATGGCGATCTTTCGGGTCGCGATTCTAGCATGGGGCCCTGATGCGCCTTCCGCGCGAACGCAACCCACAGGACCCCGCCCCGATGAGCGACCAAAGAAACAGCGAAGACAAGGATCTCCCCCTCCGAGACGACATCCGCCTGCTCGGCCGGGTGCTCGGCGACACCGTGCGCGCCCAGGAAGGCGAAGCGGTGTTCGATCTGGTCGAAGCCATCCGGCAGAGCTCCATCCGCTTCCGCCGCCATGAAGACCAGGGCGCCCGCCGCGAACTCGAGGCGACCCTCGACTCCCTGTCCCGCGACCAGACCATCGACGTGGTGCGGGCCTTCAGCTACTTCTCGCACCTCTCCAACATCGCCGAGGACCAGCACCACATCCGCCGCTCCCGCGCGCACCAGATCGCCGGCTCGGCCCCCAAGGAAGGCAGCCTCGCCCACGCCCTGCAGCGGGCCTTCGACGCCGGCATGGGCAGCGCCGAGCTGACCGCCTTCTTCGACACCGCCAACGTGGTGCCGGTGCTCACCGCCCACCCCACCGAGGTGCAGCGCAAGAGCATCCTCAACTGCCAGATGGTGATCGCCCGCCTGCTCGACGAGCGTGACCGCATGCAACTCACCCCCGAGGAGCAGCAGGCCAACGACGAGGCCCTGCGCCGTGCCGTGCTGACCCTGTGGCAGACCCGCATGCTGCGCACCGAGAAACTGTCGGTGATGGACGAGGTCAGCAACGGCCTGTCCTACTTCGACTACACCTTCCTGCGCGAGCTGCCCCGCCTGTACGCCTGCGTGGAGGACCGCCTGGCCGCCCACGACCGCAGCTGGGGGGCGCTGGAGCTGCCCAACTTCATGCGCGTCGGCAGCTGGATCGGCGGCGACCGGGACGGCAACCCCTTCGTCACTGCCGAGATCCTCGAGAAGGCCCTGGCCACCCAGGCCGAGAAGGTCCTCACCTACTACATGGACGAGGTGCACACCCTCGGCTCCCAACTGTCCGTGGCCCAGGGTCTGGTCAGCGCTTCCGACGCCCTGCTGCGCCTGGCCGAGGCCTCGCCCGACGGCTCCCCCCACCGCAGCGACGAACCCTACCGCCGTGCCCTCACCGGCGTGTACGCGCGCCTCGCTGCCACCTACCTGCAGCTCCTCGGCCACCAGCCGCCGCGCCACGCGGTGGGCCCGGCCGCGCCCTACGCCAGCCCGGACGAGCTGGCCGACGAGCTGGAGGTGGTGCATCGCTCCCTCACCGCCAACGGCCTCGGCGCCCTCGCCCGCGGTCGCCTGCGCCACGTGCGCCGGGCGGTGTCGGTGTTCGGAGATCGGAAGAGCACACGTCTGAACTCCAGTCACGAATCACCATCT
>CALBTT010000209.1 GCA_937967645.1 uncultured Zoogloea sp. | reverse complement strand
TCTTGAATTCGTTGGCGACGCGCACATCGTAGCCGTAGCTCGAGGTGCCGTAGGACACGATCTTGCCGCCTTCGTTGTGACGCACCAGTTCAGGGGCGAAGGGCTCGATCATCTTCTGCTCGCCCTCTGCCATGCGGCGGATCCATTTATCCGATTTGATGCTCACGCTGCGCCCCTGCCCAAAAAACGCGCATTCTAAGACAAGTCAAGGGACAACGTGCGGACAACGCACGTGCCTCAGTTCTTTTTCGGCTCGTCGTCGTCCTTGACCGCATCGTAGACGCCCTTGCCCACCTTGAACGGGATCTTCACCACCTCGACCCCCACGTCCACGGCCGTCCCCACCACCGCGCCCACCACGCAGCCCGACAGGCCTGCGATGCAGGCCGTCAGGATCGCGGCCCGCTTCAGCCAGACCGCGGCGCTCACGTGTTCTGCACCACGATGCTGGGGAACTTGTGGCTCATGTCCTTCTGACGCTCGGCGATCGCGATCGCCACCTGGCGGGCGATGCCCTTGTACAGCTCGGCCACGCGACCCTCGGGCTCGGCCACCACGCTGGGCACGCCGCCATCCACCTGCTTGCGGATCTGGATGTCGAGGGGCAGCGCGCCGAGGAAGGGCACGCCGTAGTCCTTGCACATGGCCTCACCACCGCCGGAACCAAAGATGTGCTCCTCATGGCCGCACTTGGAGCAGATGTGGATGCTCATGTTCTCGACGATGCCGATGATGGGCACGCCCACCTTCTCGAACATCTTGAGGCCCTTGCGGGCGTCCAGCAGGGCGATGTCCTGCGGCGTGGTGACGATCACCGCGCCGGTCACCGGCACGCTCTGGGAGAGGGTCAGCTGGATGTCGCCAGTGCCCGGCGGCATGTCGATGATGAGGTAGTCCAGCTCCTTCCAGTTGGTTTCCTTGAGCAACTGGTTGAGGGCCTGGGTGGCCATCGGGCCACGCCACACCATCGGCGTCTCCACATCCACCAGAAAGCCGATGGACATCACCTGCAGGCCGTGGGCCTGCAGCGGCTCCATCGACTTGCCGTCGGCGGACTCGGGCTGCTGGCCGCCGATGCCCAGCATCTGGGGCTGGGACGGGCCGTAGATGTCGGCATCCAGGATGCCCACCGTGGCACCTTCGGCAGCCAGGGCCAGAGCCAGGTTCACCGAGGTGGTGCTCTTGCCCACCCCGCCCTTGCCCGACGCCACGGCAACGATGTTCTTGACCCCCGGCAGCAGCTTGACGCCCTGCTGCACCGCATGGGCGACGATGCGGGTGAACACGTTGGCGCTCACGTTGCCAACCCCCGGCACGCCCTTCACGGCGGCGATCACGCCCTGGCGGATGGCGTCGATCTGGCTTTTCGCCGGGTAACCCAGCTCGATGTCGAAGGACACGTCGGCCCCGCTGACACGCACATTCTTGACCCAGCGGGCGGACACGTAATCCTTGCCGGTATTGGGGTCGGCGTACTGCCGGAGGCTGTCGAGGACGCTTTGTTCAGTAAGGCTCATGGTGTCGGAGGCCGGGCCGCGGCGGAAAAAGGAAAACATGGCGGAATCGGGCGCAGGAAGCAAACCCGAGTAATTTACTCCAGTTTGCCGCCAAGTTTACCCAATTCCCGCCCTGTCCGCGACGGGGCGGGGGGTGAATCGCTTTGCTAGAATGGCGGATTCCGAATTCACACGCAGCACGCCGCCCATGACCAGCCCGCGCAAGATCCTCGTCACCAATGCCCTGCCTTACGCCAATGGCGACATCCACCTCGGCCACCTGGTCGGCTACATCCAGGCCGACATCTGGGTGCGCTACCAGCGCATGCGCGGCAACACAGTGCATTACGTCTGTGCGGACGACACTCATGGCACGCCGGTAATGCTGCGCGCCGAGAAGGAAGGCCTGACCCCGGAACAGCTGATCAACCGGGTCCATGGCGAGCACTCCCGCGATTTCCGCGACTTTGGGGTGGCCTTCGACAACTACCACTCCACCCACAGCCCCGAGAACCGCTGGTACGCGGAAGACATCTACACCCGCCTGCGCGACGGTGCCCGCCTGATCGACACGCGCTCCATCGAGCAGTTTTACGATCCGGTCAAGGAGATGTTCCTGCCGGACCGTTTCATCAAGGGCGAATGCCCCAAGTGTGGCGCGGCCGACCAGTACGGCGACAACTGCGAGGTCTGCGGCGCCGCCTACGCCCCCACCGAGCTGAAGAACCCCTACTCCGCGGTCTCAGGCGCCAAGCCGGTGCTGAAGACCTCGGAGCACTACTTCTTCCGCCTCTCCGACCCGCGCGCCGTGGAGTTCCTGCGTGACTGGACCCAGGGCAGCACCCCGGACGGCTCGCGCCGCCTGCAGCTCGAGGCCGCCAACAAGATGAAGGAATGGCTGGGCGAAGCCGGTGAGAACAAGCTCTCCGACTGGGACATCTCCCGCGACGCGCCCTACTTCGGCTTCGAGATTCCCGGCGCACCGGGCAAGTATTTCTATGTCTGGCTGGACGCCCCGATCGGCTACTTCGCCAGCTTCAAGAACCTCGCCGCCCGCAACCCGGACATCGATGTCGCCGCCTTCACCGAGTCCGGCCCGGCCGCCGCCACCGGCACCGAGCTGATCCACTTCATCGGCAAGGACATCCTCTACTTCCATGCCCTGTTCTGGCCCGCGATGCTCCACTTCGCCGGCTACCGCTCGCCCACCCAGCTGTGCGTCAACGGCTTCCTCACCGTGGACGGCGCCAAGATGAGCAAGAGCCGCGGCACCTTCATCACCGCCCGCTCCTACATCGAGCAGAAGCTCAACCCGGAGTGGCTGCGCTACTACTTCGCCGGCAAGTCCAACGGCACCATGGAGGACGTGGACCTCAACCTCGACGACATGATCGCCAAGGTCAATTCCGACCTGGTGGGCAAGTTCGTCAATATCGCCAGCCGCTGCGCCGGCTTCATCGCCAAGCGCTTCGATGGCAAGCTGGGCGAGCACGACCAGGCCGCGGCCCTCGACTGGAACCTGGACGAGGTCACCGCCGCCTATGAGCAGCGCGACTACAGCCGGGCCCTGCGCCGCATCATGGAGTTTGCCGACCAGGCCAACGGCTACGTGAATGACAACAAGCCCTGGGAGCTGGCCAAGCAGGAAGGCCAGGAGGCCCGCCTGCATGTGGTGTGCTCCACCGCCATCAACATCTTCAAGGCCCTCACCGGCCTGCTCAAGCCGGTGCTGCCGAGCCTCGCCGCCCAGGTCGAGACCTTCCTGGCGATCGCCCCGCTGGGCTGGGACACGGTCCTCGCCCCCCTGCCCGCCGGCCACGCCATCGGCGCCTACAGCCACCTGATGACCCGCATCGAGCGCAAGCAGGTGGACGCCCTGCTCGAAGCCAACCGGGACTCCCTCGCCCCCGCCACCGAAGCCGCGCCGGCCAAGGTCGCCAAGGGCAAGGACGACAAGGCCGCCCACTCCGAACAGCGTCACGCCCAGCACCAGGCCCATGCCGCCACCGCCGAGGCGGCCCAGGCCAGCGAGTTCGAGCCCTATATCTCGATCGACGACTTCGGCAAGGTAGACCTGCGCATCGCCAGGATCGTCTCCGCCGAGCATGTGGAAGGCGCCGCCAAGCTGCTGCGCCTGCAACTCGACATCGGCGAGGAGAAGCCGCGCCAGGTCTTTGCCGGCATCAAGAGCGCCTACGACCCGGCCACCCTGGTCGGCCGCCTCACCGTGATGGTGGCCAACCTGGCCCCGCGCAAGATGAAGTTCGGCATGTCGGAAGGCATGGTGCTGGCCGCCTCCGACGCCTCGGGCGAGCACCCGGGCCTGTTCATCCTGTCTCCCGACGCCGGCGCCCAGCCCGGCATGCGGGTCAAGTAAGCCAACAGGAACGGCGGCAGGCCTGCCCGGCGCAAGCCTGCCGTAAGCTGTCTGTCAGCCCCATCCCCTAGCTTTGCAACTGGTCATGAGCACCCAACGATCTCCCCTTCCACGCCTGACACCCGCCTTCTGGGGCTGGGCCGCCCTCGACATGATCGGGGTCATGGTGCTCGCCGTCGGCGCCGCCTACCTGCTCGAGGACCGGGCCTCCATCCTGCCCGGCTTCCCGGCCAGCACCCTGCAGGCCTGGATCTGCGTGGGCGGCGGCCTCGTCACCGTATTCATCGCCGCCGTGAAGATGCTGGTGGAAGTCATGCACAGCGCCTCCGCCGGCCGCGACGCCGCCAACGACAACACGTTTTCCTGACCCGCCCCCGGCCCATGCCCCTCACCGCCTGCAAACGATGGATCGTCCAGCATCGTACCGGGCCGGGCCCATGCCCTCCGCAAGACACCCCTTCGGGTGACGCATTTCCCCCTCATTTGCGGAGGCATCATGAAATTCGTATTTCGTCCCAAGCTCCTTGACACGCTCCCCGGCTACGACGGAGCGCAGTTCGGTCGCGACGCATCGGCCGGCCTCACCGTCGGGGTCCTCGCCCTGCCGCTGGCCATGGCCTTCGCCATCGCCTCCGGCATGTCCCCCACAGCCGGCATCTGGACGGCCATCGTCGCCGGCTTCCTGATCTCCGCCCTGGGCGGCTCCCGGGTGCAGATCGGCGGCCCCACCGGCGCCTTCATTCCCATCATCTACGGCATCGTCGTCGAATACGGCGTGCAGAACCTGCTGGTCGCCACCATGCTGGCGGGGGCCATGCTGGTGGCGATGGGCCTGTTCCGGCTCGGCAACCTGATCCGCTTCATCCCCAAGACGGTGGTGATCGGCTTCACCAATGGCATCGCGGTGGTGATCTTCCTGGCCCAGATCAAGGACTTCCTGGGCCTCCGGATCGACCACCTGCCGGGCGAGTTCTTCGGCAAGGTCAAGGCCCTGGTCAGCCACCTGGACACCATCGACCTGCCTACCGTGGGCCTGTCGCTGGCCTCGCTGGCGGTGCTGCTGTCGTGGAACCGCCTGGCCCGCCGCTTCAAATTCCTGGCCCGGATGCCCGGCCCCCTCGGCGTGCTGGTGGTGGCAACCGTGGTCAATGCCCTGCTGCAGTTGCCGGTCGAGACCATCGGCAGCCGTTTCAACGGCATTCCCCAGGATCTGCCGGCCATCGCCCTGCCGGAGCTGTCCCTGGAGACCCTGGGCAAGCTGATCTCCCCGGCGCTGACCATCGCCCTGCTCGGCGCCATCGAATCGCTGCTGTCGGCGCGGGTCGCCGACAGCGCCATCGACGACCGCCACGACCCCAACCAGGAGCTGATCGCCCAGGGCCTGGCCAACCTGGTGGCGCCGCTGTTCGGAGGCTTCGCCGCCACCGGCGCCATCGCCCGTACGGCCACCAACGTGCGCACGGGCGGCCGCACCCCGGTAGCCGGCATGGTGCACGCGTTCGTGCTGCTGGCGGTGGTCCTGGTGCTCGCCCCCTTTGCCAAGCACATCCCCCTCGCCACCCTGTCGGCCATCGTCGTGGTGGTCTCGATCAACATGGGCGAATGGCATGAGTTCCGCGGGCTGGGGCGCTTCGCCGCAACCTATCGCGCCACCCTGCTGACCACCTTCTTCGTCACCGTCTTCTTCGACCTGACCCTCGCGGTGGAGCTCGGCATGGTGATGGCCAGCCTGTTCTTCATCTACCGCATGTCGGACCTCACCCGGGTCGAGCGCCTGCCCCTGGGCGAGCTGTCGATGCTGCCGGACTTCCTGTACCCGGATGGCACCCCCCGGGTGGTGGCCTATTCGATCTACGGCACCCTGTTCTTCGGCGCCATCCACAAGCTCGAGGCCCTGCTCGACCCGGCCGAGCGCCATCCCGAGGTGGTCATCCTGGACATGCACCACCTGGTCAATCTCGACACCACCGGCCTGGAGGGACTGGAAGGACTGTGCAAGAACCTGCACAAGCGTGGTTGCGCCCTGATCCTGTGCAACCTCAACGCCCAACCGGGTTCCCTGATCCATCGCTCCGGCTTCGAGGACGAAGTGGGCATCAACAACATCTGCGGAGATATCTACTCGGCCCTCGCCCGGGCCCGCAACTTCCTGCCGCGGCTCATGAACGAAGATGCGCCCTGAGACGGGTCGGTAACCCTGGAGAAAGGATGCCATCTGCGATATTCACGGCGCATCCTTTCAAAAGCGTTAAAATGCGTGAATCCACCGAACCCCAGGCTCCAGTGCATCGGAATCCACAGCTGCCGTGCTTGCCTTACCCTCCTCCGAAAACGCCGACAACTGGGCATTCCAGCTGTCGCTTTTCGAGCATTTCCCGACGCTGATCTGGCGCTCCGGCGCGGACGCGCGGTGCACCTACTTCAACAAGACCTGGCTGGACTTCACCGGTCGCAGCCTCGAACAAGAGGTCGGCGACGGCTGGACGATGGGTGTGCACCCGGAGGATTTCGACCGCTGCGTCAGCACCTATCTCGAGCACTTCGCCGTCCGCACACCCTTCGAGATGGAGTTCCGGCTGCGCCGCAAGGATGGCAGCTACCGCTGGGTCCTCAGCACCGGCCGCCCCCTGTATGACCAGGCCGGCGAGTTCGCCGGCTACATCAGCTCCTGCATCGACATCACCGACCGCCGCAACGCGGAAGCCGAGCTGCGCGAGCGGGAAACCCGCATGCGGACGCTGCTGGCCTCCATGGGCGAAGGCGTGATCATGCGGGATACGGAAGGCGTCCTGCTGCTGCACAACGTCATGGCCGAACAGATCCTCGGGCTCAGCGCCGAGCAGATGAAGGGCTGGGACATCCACAACAAGCTGATCACCTACCTGGACGAGGAGGGCGAGCCCCTCGCGCCGTCCCAGACCCCGGCGATGCAGGCCCTGGCCACCGGGCTGCCGCAGTCCGGACTGCTCGGGCTCGATCGCCAGGACGGCGGGCGACGCTGGCTATGGACCAACTCCATCCCACTGTTCGATGACCATAGCGGCGAGCGTCGCGGGGTCGTCACCACCATCGCGGATGTGACCACCCGGCGTGACAGCGAGGAGCAGCTGCGCCTGGCCCTGACGGTGTTCCGCAACAGCATCGAAGCCATCATCGTCACCGACGCGCAGCAACGCATCCTGTCGGTGAACCAGGCCTTCACCGACGTCACCGGCTACACCTCCGCCGAGGCGGTGGGCCAGACGCCGCGGCTACTGCACTCCGGCCACCACGACCGCGGCTTCTACGAGGCCATGTGGCGCGACATCCAGATCAACGGCTTCTGGCAGGGCGAGATCCACGACCGACGGAAGGACGGCACGCTGTACCCCGCGGCCCTGTCGATCAGCACCGTGCGCGACCGCAGCGGGCGGGTCACCCACTACGTGGCGGTCTTCTCCGACATCACCGAGCGCAAGGCCTCCGAGGCCCGGATCGCCTTCCTGGCCCAGCACGACCCGCTCACCGGCCTGCCCAACCGCACCCTGCTGCAGGACCGCCTCGACCAGTCGCTGGCCCAGGCAGCCCGCCACGGCACCCGGATCGCCCTGCTCTTTCTCGACCTGGACCGCTTCAAGACGATCAACGACTCCCTCGGCCATATGGTGGGCGACCGCCTGCTGCAGGGGGTGGCCCTGCGCCTGGCCTCCTGCATCCGCGAGACCGATACGGTGAGCCGCCAGGGCGGCGACGAGTTCCTGATCGTGCTGACCGACATCCATGTCCCGGACGACGCCGCCCGGGTGGCCGAGAAGATCCTCGACAAGCTCTGTCCGGCCTTCGAGATCGAGGGCCAGCAGCTCGCCACGTCCTTCTCCATCGGCATCGCCCTCTACCCGGAAGACGGGGAATGCGCCGAGACCCTGATGAAGAACGCCGACACGGCCATGTACCACGCCAAGGAAGAAGGGCGGAACACCTACCGCTTCTTCGACGAGGTCATGAACGTCAATGCCCTCGAGCGGCTGCACATGGAGAACGCACTGCGCCGGGCGCTCGATCAGCAGGAGTTCCAGCTGTACTACCAGCCCCAGGTGAACCTGGCGAGCGGCCGCATCATCGGCATGGAAGCCCTGCTGCGCTGGTTCAGCGGCACCCTCGGCGGGATCTCGCCGGCCCACTTCATTCCGCTGGCGGAGGAATGCGGGCTGATCGTCCCGATCGGCCGCTGGGTCCTGTTCGAGGCCTGCCGGCAGGCCCGGCAGTGGCAGGACCGGGGGCTGCCCCCGGTGCCGGTGGCGGTCAATCTGTCGGCCATGCAGTTCCGCCGCGCCGACATGGTGGCCACCGTCCGCGAGGCACTGGAGTCCGCCGGGCTGGATGCGCGCTGGCTGGAGCTGGAGCTCACCGAGTCTCTGCTGATGCAGTCGGGCGCCGAAGTCGAGGCCACCCTGCGGGAACTGAAGGCACTGGGCATCCGCATGTCCATCGATGATTTCGGTACCGGCTATTCGAGCCTGGCCTATCTCAAGCGCTTCCCTGTGGATTGCCTGAAGATCGACCAGAGCTTCGTCCGCGACCTGACCGAAGACCCGGACGACGCAGCCATCGTGCGGGCGGTGATCCAGTTGGGGCGCAGCCTGCGCCTCGAGGTCATTGCCGAGGGCACCGAAACCCCCGACCAGCTCGACTTCCTGCGCATGGAGGGCTGCTCCGCGGCCCAGGGCTACGTCTTCAGCCCCCCGCTGCCCGCCGATGCGGTGACCGAGCTGCTGCGCATCGGCACCCTGCCCGCTGCGCCCATCGTCGCCTGCTGAGAGAGCGCCGCCTGGCGGACGCGGGTCCGCCCGCGCCCCGGCGCCCTCCCCCGGTCGTCAGCCGTAGATCACTTCCACCGCATCGGGCGGCAGCCACTCCCGGAGACTCTCCAGCAGGCTGTCGTCCGGCCGGACCTTCCAGCCGGCCCCGAAGGGCAGATCACCCTCGGCCACGCCATTGCGGTAGCGCACCCGGATCGGACACTCCCCATCGCGGAACGGCTGCAGCACCGTCTGCAGGCGCTCCGCTGCAGCCGCAGCCCCACCTGCAGCACCGACCTCACCGTTGAGGCGCAACTGCAGGACCCGCGCGAAGCGGCCACGCGCCTCGCCGAGGGTCATCAGCTTGTCGGCCACGATGCGGAAGCCCCCGGTGAAGTCGTCGTTGCTGACCTTGGCATCGACGATCAGCACCTCATCCACCACGATGCGCTGGCGGTTGTTGTCAAAGACCTCCGAGAACACCGACACCTCCCGCGGGGTGGTGCCGTCGTCGAGCAGGACGAAGGCGATCTTGCCCCGGGCGGTCATCTTGGCGCGAACCTCCATCACCACCCCGGCCATGGTGATCAGGTCCTTGGAGGGCTCGACCTGCGACAGCGGACGCCGCACGAAGCGCCGCACTTCATCCTTGAAGGCGTTGAACGGATGCCCCGACAGGAAGAAGCCGATGGCCAGCTTTTCTTCCTTGAGCTTCTCCCGCTCACCCCACGGACGGACCTTGACGTAGTCCACCATCGGCCCGGCCGCCTCGCCGGGGATATCGAACAGCCCGCTCTGCAGGGCATTGGCCGCCTGCTGCTCGGCCGCTTCCATGGCGATGCCGACCGTCGCCAGCAGGGTATGCCGGTCGGCGGGCTGGGTCGGAGCAATGGTATCGAAGGCGCCCGCCCGCACCAGGGCCTCGATGACCCGGCGGTTGGCCAGGCGTTTGTCCACCCGGCAGCAGAAATCGAAGAGGTCCTTGAACGGCCCACCGGACTCCCGTGCAGCCAGAATGGCCCGTACCGCCGGCTCGCCAACACCCTTGACCGCGCCCAGGCCGTAGCGGATGGTCTTGGCGTCGGTCGGGACGAAGCGGTAATCGGACTGGTTCACGTCCGGCGGCAGGACCACCACCTTGTTGGCGATCGTATCCTCGTAGAAGATCTTGATCGTGTCGGTGTTGTCCAGGTCGGCCGACATGGTGGCGGCCATGAAGGCCGCGCAGTGGTAAGCCTTGAGCCAGGCGGTGTGGTAGGTCACCACCGCGTAGGCGGCCGTGTGCGACTTGTTGAAGCCGTACTCGGCAAACTTGGTCATCAGGTCGAACAGCTGTTCGGCCAGCGCCGGGTCGTAACCCTGCTTGCGGGCGCCATCGGCGATGGTCTCCCGGTGCTTGGCCATCTCCTCCGGCTTCTTCTTGCCCATCGCCCGGCGCAGCATGTCGGCGCCGCCCAGGGTGTAGCCCCCGATGATCTGGGAAATCTGCATCACCTGTTCCTGGTACACGATGACGCCGTAGGTGGGCTCCAGGCAGGCCTGCAGGTCCGGGTGGAAGTAGTCGATCGCCTGCTGACCCTTCTTCCGCAGGATGAAGTCGTCCACCATGCCCGAGCCCAGCGGACCCGGCCGGTACAAGGCCAGCACGGCGATGATGTCTTCGAAGCGGTCGGGGGCGAGCTTCTTGAGCAGCTTCTTCATGCCCTCCGATTCCACCTGGAAGATCGCCGTGGTGTTGGCGTCGCGGAGGATCTGGTAGGCCGCCTGATCACCGAAGCCCAGGCTCATCAGGTCGGGCCGGTTGCCGGTGAGGCGCGCGATGTACTCCAGGGCCAGCTCGATGATGGTGAGGTTGCGCAGGCCCAGGAAGTCGAACTTGACCAGGCCGACGCCCTCCACGTCGTCCTTGTCGAACTGGGAGACCGGCGTGGCGTCCTCGCCGTCGGCGATGTAAAGCGGACAGAAGTCAGTGAGCTTGCCGGGCGCGATGAGCACCCCGCCGGCGTGCATGCCGACGCCGCGGGTCAGGCCCTCGAGGGGCTCGGCCAGGCCCCACAGCTCCTGGATCGACTCGCCGTCGTTACCATCGGCCATCAGCTCGTTGATCTGGGGCTCCTGCTCCCGGGCATCAGCCAGCGACAGCGGCTTGTTCTGCACCACCGGGATCAGCTTGGACAGGCGGTCGCACAGGCCGTAGGGCAGGTCGAGCACCCGCCCGACGTCGCGCACCACCGCCTTGGAGGCCATGGTGCCGAAGGTGGCGATCTGGCTCACCGCGTCCTTGCCATAGCGCTCGCGCACGTACTCGATGACGCGGTAGCGGTTGTCCTGGCAGAAGTCGATGTCGAAGTCGGGCATCGACACCCGCTCGGGGTTGAGGAAGCGCTCGAACAGCAGCGCGTAGGCCAGGGGGTCCAGGTCGGTGATGCGCAGGCTGTAGGCCACCAGCGAGCCCGCCCCGGAGCCCCGCCCGGGGCCTACCGGCACCCCGTTCTCCTTGGCCCAGATGATGAAGTCCGCCACGATCAGGAAGTAGCCCGGAAAGCCCATCTGGATGATGGTGTCGGTCTCGAACTTGAGACGGTCCTCGTAGCGCTGGCGCTGGGCCTCCCGGTCCACCTCGTTGGGGTAGAGCTCCTTGAGGCGCTCCTCCAACCCCCGCTTGGCCTCTGCCACCAGGAAGTCGTCGAGGGTCATGCCGTCCGGCGTCGGAAACTGGGGCAGGAAGTTCTTGCCCAGCTGGATCGTCAGGGAGCAGCGGCGGGCGATCTCGATGCTGTTCTCGAGGGCCTCCGGGATGTCGGCGAAGAGCTCGCACATCTCCGCCTGGGTCTTGAAGTACTGCTGCTCGGTGAAGTCCCGCGGCCGGCGCTTGTCGGCCAGCACATTGCCCTGGGCGATGCAGACCCGGGCCTCGTGGGCCTTGAAGTCCTCCGGCCGGGTGAACTGGATCGGATGGGTGGCCACCACCGGCAGATCGAGGCTGGAGGCAATCTGCAGGGCTTCGCGGATGTAGCCTTCGGTACCCGGATGCCCGGCCCGCTGGATCTCGATATAGAAACCGCCCGGGAAGCGCTGCGCCCAGTCGGCGGCCAGCTGCTCGGCCTGGCGGACATTGCCGTTGGCCAGGGCCTGACCGATGTCGCCGTCCTTGGCGCCGGACAGGCACAGCAGGTCACTGGCCGTCTCGACGGTCAGCCAGTCACGGCGGATCTCGGCGCGGCCCCGGTACTTGTTCTCCATGTAGGCGCGGGTCAGCAGCTCGCAGAGCTGGCCATAGCCCTTGCGGTTCTTGCAGATCAGCAGCACCCGGTAGGGTTTGTCCCGGTCGGAGTCCTGGGTGATCCAGGCATCCACGCCGCAGATCGGCTTGATGCCTTTGCCACGGGCGCCCTTGTAGAACTTGACCATGCCGAAGAGGTTGGCCAGGTCGGAGATGCCAAGGGCCGGCATGCCGTCGGCGGCGGCACGGGCAATGGCGGAATCCACCTGCACGATCCCGTCGGAGATCGAGTACTCGGTATGGAGGCGCAGGTGGACGTAGCGGGGGGTGTGGGGGGCGAGGTCTTGGGACATCCCCTAATTTTACCCGTCCCCGGGGGGGCATTCACCCCTGGCGGGAGATTTCTCCGGCCGCGTCGTCCAGCCGGCTCACCAGCAGCTGGTCGATGCGGTGGTTGTCCACGTCCAGCACCTCAAAGCGGTAGCCGGCAAAGTCCACCCGGTCGGTCCGCCGCGGGATCTTGCGCAGGTGGTACATCATGAAGCCGGCGACGGTCTCGTAATGCTCGCTGCCACCGGCGTCGTCGATGTCGAGCACGCGCATCAGGTCGGTCGCGGCGGTGGCGCCATCCACCAGCCAGGAGTTGTCGTCACGACGCAGGATCTGCTCCTCCTGCACCTGATCCACGTCATCGCCGACCAGCGCCCGGATGATGTCGTTGAGGGTGATCACGCCCACCACCAGCGCGTATTCATTGACGATCACCGCGAAGTCGTCCCGCGCTTCGCGCAGGCGCTCCAGCACCTCGGACAGGGTCAGGGAGTCCGGCAGGGCCAGCAGCGGGTTGATGGGCGCGTCCGCCTTCATGGACAGGGACTGGCCCGCCAGCACCCGGTTGAGCAGATCCTTGGCGTCCACGTAGCCCACCACATGATCGATGTTGCCATCACACACCGGGAAGCGGTTGAAGGGCCGGCTGGTGATCTTCTGGCGGATGCTCTCCTCGCTCTCCTGCAGGGTGAAGAACACCACGCTCTCCCTTGTGGTCATGGCCGATGGGGCGCTGCGCACCTCGAGACCGAAGACGTTCTCGATCAGCGCGTGCTCCTGCTCGGCCAGCACGCCGGCCTGGGCCCCCGCCTCCACCACCGCGATGATCTCGTCCGGGGTCACCGTGTCGTTGCGGGCCGTCGGCACCCCCAGCAGCCGGAACAGCAGGTCCGCGGCCCCGTTGTAGAGCCACAGCAGGGGCTTCAGCCAGCCGATGAGCAGGATCATCGGCCCGGCGATGGCGATGGCGAGCCGTTCCGGCGAAGCCATGCTGAGCCGCTTGGGCATCAGGTCGGCAAACAGGATGAACAGGGAAGTCACCAGCGCAAAGGACAGGGCAAAGGCCACGCTGTCCAGGTAGGCCGCCGGCAACCAGGGGCCCAGCACCCTGGTCAGCCAGGGGGAGAAGGTCCCCTCACCGACGATGCCACCCATGATGGCCACGCCATTGAGGCCGATCTGCACGAGGGTGAAGAAAGGCCCCGGCCGCGCCTGCAGGGCCAGCACCCGGGCCGCACCCTCATCACCATTCTCGGCCAGGACGGCCAGGCGCGACTTGCGCGACGCCGCAACGGAGATCTCCGATACCGAGAAGAAGGCACTGACCGCCACCAGGATGAGGATTACCAGCAACTGTTGTGTGAAATCCATTCCCTCCTCCATGCAACGCGTTCAACGCCCGCTGTCTTCCATCGACTTGCGCAGGCGGATCTGCAGCAGGATGTTGTCGGCCTGCAACTGCAGCTTGCGCGCCCGCTCCAGCCAGAGGGCCTGGCGCGTGTCCAGAGCCTGCACCAGGGCCTGTACCGCGTCGCGTCGCGCCGTGGCGTACTCGATCAACTCCTCGCGGTACCACTCCTGACCGGCCGGCGCTTCCCGCCAGGACAACTGGGTGATCTGCCGATCCCAGCGCACCAGGCAATCGTGCTCCAGCGCATCCCGAACCGCCGCCTGCGTAGCGCGCCTGTGCTGCAGGGCATCCATCAGGGTGGCCTGCTCGCGCAACAGTTCCTGCTCCTCGATGGAGAAACGCTGCAGTGTCTCGTAGAAGGCGGCCCCCACCTCGTAGCGCCGCGCCACCTCGGGCGCCTTGGCCCACATGGCGCCCCCGAGCGCCATCACAATGGCGACCCCGGCCCACAGGCGGGGTGAGCGCCAGCGCACCGGCTCCGGCGACGCCAGAGGCACTGCCATGGCAGCACCGAGGACCAGCCCACCCACCAGCCCCCCCAGGTGCGCTGCATTGTCGATGCCCGGCAGCGCGAAGCCGGCAAACAGCGAATAGCCGATGAACCCGAGGGTTCCGGCGCGCATCTCCTTGAAGACCTCCCCCGGGACCGACCCCCTCTGCACACTCAGATAGGCCAGCAAGGCACCGTACACGCCAAAGATCGCCCCCGAAGCGCCCACGCTCACCGGCCCCTGCTTCCACCACAGACTGGCTACGTTGCCCAGCAAGCCGGCCAGCAGGTAGATGAGGATGAAACCGGCCCGACCAAAGAGCCGCTCGACCACCTGTCCGGCCTGATACAGGGCCAGCATGTTGAGCCCCACATGCAGCAGCCCTCCATGCAGGAACAGCGCCGTGGCGAGGCGCCACACCTCGCCCTTCTGGACAAGCGGCGCAAAGTTGCCACCCGCACGGATCAGCAACTCGGAGGGAACTTGCATCACGCCCTGGCCAGACACGACCAGCAGTGCAAAGACAAGCACATTGATCGCGACCAACCCCCAGGTCACGTCCGCGCGGGGAACGCGGGCAAACAGCAGGTTGATGAAAGTATCGTAGTTCAAGTGACTCATATCGCATGCCAGCCGGCAACGCCGGGATTATCGCACGCGACCTCCGGCCCGCTGCCTACAAACTCCCGCCCGCCCAGACCGCCCGTCCGAGCATGCGCAGCCCGGCAAGGGTCTCCCCGGACAGAAAGAGTTCCCGGTAAGCCGGGTTGTCGCAACGTATGAAGAGCCCCCCGCCAAGGTCGGACTGCAACCGCCGGACACGCACAAGGGCGCCCTGCTCGATCAGGTGGAGACCATCGCCACCGAACTGGGTGACCCGGGTATCCACCAGCACCAGCGTACCCTGGCGGATGGTCGGCGCCATCGAATCATCCTCCACCGTAAGCGCCAGCAGGGCTGCGGGATCGAGTCCCAGCCCCTCCAGCCAGCGCCGGTCGAAGGCCAGGCCGACCGATGCACGCCCTCCTGCCGCGGTCGGCACAGAGACGAGCTCGGCATCTCCGGCACGATAGCTGGCAGCCGGCTCGGCCAGCCTATCCCGGAGTGTGGCCTCCCCCACCCCGCCCGGAGCCCGGCCCCCCGCCTCGAGCCGGGACACCAGCAACTCCCCCAGATCCGCCCCCGTGACAGCCGCAAACGCAGCAAGAAAATCGATCTCAGGCAGCCGTTCACCTCGCTCGTAGTTACCCAGGGTGTTTTTATGAACACCCATCCGGAGCGCAATCTCATCCAGCGTATGCCGACCACGCACACGCTTGAGAACATCACCGATCATTGCAGCCAACCTTTCACCTGCCATGCAGACCGGGGGCCGCTGGATGGGCAACCATCGTGACTCCGCATAGATTCACCTAAAACCCCAAAAAACTGATTAATAAAGAAAAAACAGCAAAAGAAACCGCTTTCCAGAAAGGAAATTCAGGACATAAAAAACAACAATTGCATGATTGACCAGGCACACACAAGCAGGTGTAATTAATTATGCATAACACTCTGCCGCACATGCCGGGCACAGACCACGACCAGAACTGATCCCACGGGAGGCTCTCGCGCAGCGCAATCACACGAACTCACCCAGATCGCCCGCGGCCCTTTTGCGGAGTTTCGCGCCCACCCTACGATGCACCAGACATTTCAATTCGGGGAGCGCTCATCCGCGCCATCGCGTGCAGTGTAGCAATCACCGGCATCGCTCAATGCTCTTCTCATATATTGGCGCACTCATGCAACCCCATCCAGAGCCTTCCACGCCCAGCCCTTCGCCGACACTGCCTGAGGATGACGAGTTCTTCTCCCTGCGGATCACCCTTCAGACGATCAAATTGCTGGATGCCGTGGTCCGACACGGCAGCGTCGCGGCAGCAGCGACCTCGTTGTCCATGCCAGCCGCCAACCTCAGCGCGGCGCTGCACTCCCTCGAGACAGGCCTCGGCCTCACCCTCTTCTACCCAGCCAGCACACCGATGCAGCCCACGCCCGCCTGCCAGGCACTTCTCGACGAAGGGCGCCTGCTTCTGCAGACACAGGCGGCCGACGGCAATCCCACCAGGCAGCCCCCAGGGCCGTGAAAAATTGCGCGTCAATCAACGCAATTCACCGTAATCATGAAGGCCGCCTGCGCTAATATCGTCCGTCTGACAGCCACCCGATGCGGCACCATGATCCACGTCCTGAAGCACGTCGAGTCGATCACCCAGCACAGGGACAGGACCCTGCTGGAGTTGGGCGTGGCATCGGCGCTGTTCGAGCTGGTCAAAGCGCAGGAGGTCAATCTCTACAAGGCCAGCCAGCACGGCGAGAAAAACTACCTGGCCCGGGTGACCCACGTGGGGCAGGACGGAGTGAGCTATTCCCAGTCCGAGTTCGACAAGGGCGGGGAGCCCCTTCCGCTGCATGATCGCCCCGAAATGATCGCGTGCGTGGAGCAGAGCCAGATCGTCCGTCGCCACGACACGACACAGGACCTGCACATCCACTGCTTCCCGATCTCGATCGACAGCCGCGTCCTGGGCGTGCTTGAAGTGGTTTGCAGCGCCCCCCTGACCGACGACGACCTGGGTACGGCCGAGGGTTTCCTCGGCCTGTATCGCAATTATCTCAGCCTGCTGGATTACAGCGAACGCGACACCCTCACCGGCCTCCTGAACCGCAAGACCTTCGACGAAAACCTCGGCAAGATCCTGGGGCTCCTGCTGAGCCGCCAGGAGGGCGACGAGGCCACGACACAACGCAGACGCCTGAGTGACGATGAAGGCGGTCACTGGCTCGCCGTGCTGGATGTCGACCATTTCAAGCGGGTCAACGACCAGTTCGGTCACCTCTATGGTGACGAAGTCCTGCTCTTGCTGGCCCGTCTCATGGGAGAGAGCTTCCGCCACCAGGATCGACTGTTCCGCTTTGGCGGGGAAGAGTTCGTGGTCGTGCTCCGGGCTGCCTCTAAGGAGGAGGTCACGACGGCGCTGGAGCGCTTCCGGAGCACGGTCGAACAGCGTGACTTCCCCCAGGTGGGCAAGGTCACGATCAGCATCGGCTACACCGCCATCCACCCCCGTGACACCATTCCAGACATCGTTGGCCGGGCGGATGAAGCCCTTTACTACGCCAAGGGAAACGGCCGTAACCAGATCTGCTGCCACGAGGACCTGCTCAGCACAGGCAAACTCGCTCCCCGGGCCGCACCGGAAAGCGAAATAGAGCTGTTCTAAGCCTTCCGGCCTGGCTCAGCGAGCAGCAGCCTGCCCCGGCAGATCCTTGAGCGCCTGCTTGCGCTCCCCGTCTGCGGCAAAGATCAGGGCCTTTTGCTCATCGGTCAGGGGTCCCTTGAGATCACGCTCAAGCGCACTGAAGATCCGGGCCAGCCGGTCAGTCAGACGCCCCTTGGCCGGAATGGCCCGGAGCACCTGATCCCGGGTAGCGCCGGTGACGCTCATCACTTTCTGCACGAAGCCTTCCTCGATACGGCGGGTCTCGGCCTGGACAAACGCAGCCTGCACGGGCGTCAGCACCACGGGCGCGGCCGGCACGGGAGGGGCCGCAGTGGCGGCAAGTGTCGTCAGGCCCAGCACAAGGGCCGTCAGGGTGGCGGGCAGATAATGGAATTTCATGATCAGGGCAACAGCACACTGGAACCCGTCGTCCGCCGGGCTTCCAGCTCACGATGGGCCGTGGCCGCGTCCTTTAGCGGATAACGTTGATTGATGGACACGCGCACCTGGCCGGACGCGACCACGGCGAAGAGCTCGTCTGCCATGGCCAGCAGATCCTGGCGCCGTGCAATGTAGTGAAAAAGAGTCGGGCGGGTCAGGAACAGGGACCCCATCCTGGCCAGCAGACCCGGATCGAAAGGGGGCACCGGGCCTGACGCGTTGCCGAAGGTCACCATCGTCCCCAGCGGCCGCAGGCAGGCCAGGGAATCCATGAAGGTATCCTTGCCGATGGAGTCATACACCACGGGCACGCCCTCACCGCCGGTGATCTCGCGGACGCGCGCCGAGACGCTGTCACGGGGTGTGATGATGGTGTGATCGCAGCCATGGGCCCGCGCGAGCTCCGCCTTGGCGTCGGAACTCACCGTACCAATGACCGTAGCCCCCAGCGCCTTGGCCCACTGGCAGACGATCAGACCGACGCCGCCGGCGGCGGCATGGATCAGGATGGTGTCGCCCGGCTGGACGCGATAGGTGCGGCGGAGCAGGTACTGCGCCGTGAGGCCCTGCATCATCATCGCAGCCCCCTGCTCGCAGGACAGGGCATCCGGCAGCTTGACGAGGGAGTCGGCCACGACGTTGCGGACATCGGAGTAGGCCCCCAGGGCACCGCCCACGTAGGCGACCCGGTCACCCACGGAGAACCCTGTGACACCACTCCCCAAGGCCTCGATCACCCCTGCTGCCTCCTGCCCGATGCCGGAAGGCAAAGCGACCGGGTACAGGCCCGAGCGGTGATAGGTGTCGATGAAGTTGAGGCCGACCGCCTCATGGCGGATCCGCACTTCACCCGCAGCCGGCGCGGGGACCTCCACCTCGACCCACTGGAGGACCTCGGGGCCGCCGGTACGCTCGAAACGGATGGCATGGGGCATGGGAGTCACCTCAGGAACAATGGAACATTGAATGAGGCTTCGATTGTACCGGAGGGGCTCCCGAAATGACCCAGCCGCCGCTCCACCCCCGGAAACGGGGGCGGGGCGGGTGAAGCTCAGCGCTGCGCTTCGGCCCGCTGCTCAGCGGCATCCACCACCGCCAGGGCGGTGATGTTGACCAGGCGACGCACCGACGCCGACGGGGTCAGGATGTGCACCGGGCTGGCACTGCCCAGCAGGATGGGGCCCACCGAAACGCCATCGCCGTTGGCCACCTTGAGGAGGTTGAAGGCGATGTTGGCAGCGTCGAGGTTGGGCATCACCAGCAGGTTGGCTTCGCCATTCAGCGTGGAGTCGGGGTGCAGGCGATCACGAATCTCCGGCGACAGGGCCGAGTCACCGTGCATTTCGCCATCGCACTGCAGCTCCGGCGCCTTGACCCGCAGGATGTCGCGCGCGGCGCGCATCTTCAGGGAGGAGGTGCTGCGGGCGCTGCCGAAGTTGGAGTGGGACAGCAGGGCCACCTTCGGCTCGATGCCAAAACGCTTCAGCTCATCGGCCGCCATCACGGCGATCTCGGCGGTCTCCTCGGCACTCGGGGTTTCGTTCACATAGGTGTCGGTGATCGCCAGGGTGCGCTGGGGCAGCAGCAGGATGTTCATGGCCGCATACAGGGTGGCGCCCTTCTTAAGGCCGATCAGGTTGCGGACATGGTCGAAGTGGTGGTCATAGCCGCCCGTCGTGCCACACACCAGGGCATCCGCATCGCCACGGCGCAGCAGCATGCAGCCGATCAAGGTGGAGTCGGCGCGCATGGCTTCGCGGGCCGAGTCGGGGGTCACGCCATCGCGCCCCATGACACGGTAGTACTCCTGCCACAGCTCGCGATAGCGGCTGTCGGACTCGACGTTGACCACATCGAAGTCACGGCCGGCCTGCAGATTCAGGCCGAACTTCTCGATGCGCATGTCGATCACCGCCGGCCGGCCGATCAGGATCGGGCGGGCCAGGTTCTCATCGACCACCGCACGCACCGCGCGCAGCACGCGCTCGCTCTCGCCCTCGGCGTACAGCACGCGCTTCTTGTCGGCGGGAATGGCCTTGGCCATGGTGAACACCGGCTTCATGATGATGCCGGACTGATACACGAACTCGTTGAGGCTCTGGACGTAGGCGTCCATGTCGATCTTGCGGGTGGCCACACCCGAGTCGATCGCAGCCTGCGCCACGGCCGGCGCGATCTTGACGATCAGGCGCGGATCGAAGGGCTTCGGGATCAGGTAGTTCGGGCCGAAGTTGAGGTCGGCACCACCGTAGGCTTGGGCCACCACGTCGGACTGCTCGGCCTCGGCCAGCTCGGCGATGGCCTTCACGCAGGCGAGCTTCATTTCCTCATTGATCTTGGTGGCGCCCGCATCCAGGGCACCGCGGAAGATGAAGGGGAAGCACAGCACGTTGTTGACCTGGTTCGGGTAATCCGAACGGCCGGTGGCGATGATGGCGTCGGGACGCACTTCCTTGGCCAGCTCCGGCATGATCTCCGGAGTCGGGTTGGCCAGGGCAAAGATCAGCGGCTTGTCGGCCATGGTCTTGACCATTTCCGGCTTGAGCACGCCAGCGGTGGACAGCCCCAGGAACACGTCGGCGCCGACCAGCGCGTCGGCCAGGGTGCGGAACGCGGTCTGCTGGGCGAAGCGGGCCTTGGTCGGCTCCATCTTTTCGTCCCGGCCCACGTAGATCACGCCCTTCGAGTCACACACGAAGACGTTCTCACGCTTGATGCCCAGACCGCACCACAGCTCCAGGCAGGCGATGGCGGCGGCACCGGCACCGGACACCACGACCTTGACCTCGTCGATCTTCTTGCCCACCACCTTCAGGCCATTGAGCATGGCGGCGGCGGAGATGATGGCGGTGCCGTGCTGGTCATCGTGGAAGACCGGAATGTTCATCCGCTCGCGCAGCTTCTGCTCGATGTAGAAGCACTCGGGCGCCTTGATGTCCTCGAGGTTGACACCGCCAAGGGTGGGTTCGAGGGCGGCGATGATCTCGATCAGCTTGTCCGGGTCGTTCTCGGCCAGCTCGATGTCGAACACATCGATGTTGGCAAACTTCTTGAACAGGCAGCCCTTGCCCTCCATCACCGGCTTGGCGGCCAGGGGGCCGATGTTGCCGAGGCCGAGCACCGCGGTGCCGTTGGTGACGACCGCCACCAGGTTGCCGCGGGAGGTGTACTCCTGGGCATCGGCCGGATCCGCCACGATCGCATCACAGGCAGCCGCCACACCGGGGGAATAAGCCAGCGCCAGGTCACGCTGGTTGGTCAGGCCCTTGGTCGGCACCACGGCGATCTTGCCGCGGGTCGGGCTACGATGATATTCGAGGGCGGCGGCGATGAAATCCTTGTCCATGTTCTCTCTTCTCGTGAATAGCCCGGCCCCGCGAGTCGACGGGGATATCGCCGCAAGCGGGAAAGACTCCGATGTTCCGGGCAAAAATCTGGATGCGTTCTGGGTACCCTGAGGCGAGCATTGGCCTCTTTTTCGACAGTCGGGCGGCATTTTCCGCCCAGCCGGAGTTTCGCTTCCGGGAGGAGGGGCGAAGACTTCGTTTTATTTTGAATAAGAGTTTACCCGACCCCGGCCATTTGCGCACCCTCGGCAAACTCGGCGCGAGCCCGAAGGCATGGCACAATCGCGCGGATCCAGAAACAGAACAAAGACGGGAGAAAGAATGCGACGCGTGGTGTTCAACCAGAAGGGGGGCGTGGGCAAGTCGACGATTACCTGCAACCTGGCCGCGATCAGCGCCCACCAGGGCCTGCGCACGCTGGTGGTGGACCTGGACCCCCAGGGCAACTCCACCCACTACCTGCTTGGCGATGCGGCCGATGACGCCGACGACACCGTCGCAGGGCTGTTCGAGCAAACGCTGAACTTCAAGTTCAACCCCAAGAAGACCGCGGAGTTCGTCCGCCCCACGCCTTTCGCCAACCTGTCCATCCTGCCGTCCCACCCGGACCTGGAAGAGTTGCAGGGCAAGCTGGAGTCCCGCTACAAGATCTTCAAGCTGCGGGACGCCCTGGACGAGCTGGCCGATGACTTCGACGCCGTCTTCATCGACACCCCGCCCGCCCTCAATTTCTATACCCGTTCGGCACTGATCGCGACCCGGCTGTGCCTGATCCCCTTCGACTGCGACGACTTCTCCCGCCGGGCACTTTACGCGCTGCTCGAGAACGTCCAGGAGATCCGCGCCGACCACAATCGGGAGCTCGAGGTGGAAGGTATCGTGGTCAACCAGTTCCAGCCCCGCGCCAGCCTGCCCCAGAAACTGGTACAGGAACTCATCGAGGAAGGCCTGCCGATCTTCAAGACCTACCTGTCCAGCTCGATCAAGATCCGCGAAAGCCACGAGCAGGCCAAGCCGATGATCCACCTGGACCCGAAGCACAAACTGGCCCAGGAGTTCTCGGCCCTGCACGCCGAACTGCGGCGCTGACCTCCGGGGTAGTCAGACCGGGGTCAGCTTGGCCACCGCCAGCATCAGCCATTTCGCACCGGCCTCGGCGAACTTCACCTGAACCCGCGCGTCGTTGCCACTCCCCTCGGCGGCGACGATCACCCCGTCGCCAAAGCGGGCGTGGTTCACGCTCTGGCCGATGCGCAGGCCGCCCAGGTCACGGGACTTCTGCGGCGGGGGCGGCATCGCCGGGGCGGCGACCTTGCCTGCGCCGGGGTTGTAATAGCGGGTGGAAGGCTCCGACACAAAGCTGCGCCGCGGGCTCGGCGGGGTCAGCCACTTGGTGAGCCCCTCTGGGATCTCCTCCAGGAAGCGGGAGCGCAGGTTGTAGCGCACCTGCCCATGCAGCATCCGGCTCTGGGTAAAGCTCAGGTACAGGCGCTGGCGGGCCCGCGTCACCGCCACGTACATCAGGCGCCGCTCCTCCTCCAGGCCGTCGGACTCCTGGGCGCTGTTCTCGTGGGGAAACAAGCCCTCTTCGAGGCCGGACAGGAACACCACGTCGAACTCCAGCCCCTTGGCCGCATGCACGGTCATCAGCTGCACCGCCTCGATCCCCGCATCGGCCTGATGGTCCCCCGCCTCGAGGGAGGCATGGGCCAGGAACTCGGCCAGCACGGCCCCCGTATTGCCCCCTGTATCGCCCCCCGTATCGGCCTGCGGCTCACCCGGAGCCTGCCCAGCCCCGACCTCGGCGCTGAAGTTGGCCGCGGCATTGATCAGTTCATCCAGGTTCTCGAGGCGCTCCTGCCCTTCCTTCTCGGTCTTGTAGTGCGCCCGCAGCCCGGACAGTTCGATGACGTGGTCGACCATCTCATGCAGGGGCAGTTCGCGCGTCTCCTGGCGCAGGCGCTCGATCAGCACCACGAACTGAGCCAGCGAGGTACCGGGCTTGCCCGTGAGGTGGGGCACGGTCTGGTAGAGCGGCGTGTTCCAGGTCCGCGCGGCATCCTGCAGCGCTTCGAGCGAACGGGCACCGATGCCGCGGGTCGGAAAATTGACCACCCGGGTAAACGCCGTGTCGTCATCCGGGTTGGCGATCAGCCGCAGGTAGGCCAGGGCATGCTTGACCTCCTGGCGCTCGAAGAAGCGCAGCCCGCCATACACCCGATACGGCACGCCGGACGAGAAGAGCTGGTGCTCCAGCACCCGTGACTGGGCATTGGAGCGGTACAGCAGGGCGATATCGGCCCGCCCGGTGCCATCCCGCACCAGGGACTGGACCTCTTCGACGATCCAGCGGGCCTCGTCGGTATCGGTGAAGGCCTCATAAACCCGGATCGGCTCACCGGCCCCCTTGTCGGTCCACAGGTTCTTGCCCAGCCGCTTGCTGTTATGGGTGATCAGCGCGTTGGCCGCATCCAGGATGTTGCCCTGGGAGCGGTAGTTCTGCTCCAGCCGGATCACGTCGGTGACCCGGAAATCGCGCTCGAAGTCGCGCATGTTGCCGATCTCCGCCCCCCGGAAGCGGTAGATGGACTGGTCGTCGTCCCCCACGCAGAACAGGCAGGCCCCGCCCTCGGCCCCCTCGCTGCTCGGACCACCGGCCAGCAGCTTGAGCCAGCGGTACTGCAGCACGTTGGTGTCCTGGAACTCATCCACCAGGATGTGGCGGAACCTGGCCTGGTAGTGGCGGCGGATCGGCTCGTTGCGCTCCAGCAGCTCGTAGCTGCGCAGCAACAACTCGGGGAAATCCACAACTGCCTCGCGCTGGCACTGTGCCTCATACTCCATGTAAAGCTCGACCCTGCGGCGTGTGTAATCGTCCCAGGCCTCGACCGCCGACGGGCGAATCCCCGCCTCCTTCTGCCCATTGATGAAATGCTGGAGGTCACGGGGCGGAAACTTCTCGTCGTCGATGTTGAGGGTTTTCAGCAGGCGCTTGATCGACGCCAGCTGGTCGCCCGAATCCAGGATCTGAAACAGCTGGGGCAGCCCGGCGTCGCGGTGGTGGGCCCTCAAGAAACGGTTGCACAGGCCGTGAAAGGTGCCGATCCACATGCCGCGGGTGTTGATCGGGAACATGGCCGAAAGGCGCGCCACCATTTCCTTGGCGGCCTTGTTGGTGAAGGTCACCGCAAGGATGCCCTGGGGACCGCAGAAGCCGCTCTGGATCAGCCAGGCGATCCGCGTCGTGAGCACCCGGGTCTTGCCCGAGCCGGCACCGGCAAGGATCAGGGCATGGCGTGCCGGCAGGGTCACGGCAGCGAGCTGTTCGGGATTGAGGTTGTCGAGAAGCTGGGACATGGAACATGCGGTTGGCGGAGCGGGCTGACATTCTAAACCCCGCCGGCCGCTCAACCCAGCAACCGAAAACACCGGACATGGCACTCCGGCAGTGTTGCAGAAACGCCATGGCCCCGTGATGAATTACATGTGTCAAAACCAAAAGACACTTGCAGGGAAGACGGCAAGTACCTAAACTGAAATTGTGCAATGCAACAAACAAGCTTACTGAGAGCACCGAAGAACCAGCAAATACGTGCAAAAAAGCAGGGAAAAACCTTGCCGCAATGCACCACAAGAGCCCACAAGGGCCGCTGATTCCATAACGGTCCCACTTGTTTGATGCCCCAAAACAGGAGTAACAGCAAATGAAGACACCTAAACTACTGCCGTGGCACGCCCGCAAGGCCGGCGTCCCGCTCGAGCGCGCCGAAGCCCTCTGGCGCAAGGCCCTCCGTGAAGCCACCGCCGACACCGGCTGGGTGGGCACCTCCGAGTTCTGGGGTGCCGCCGAGGCCCGCTTCCTTGAACTTCTCGCGGAAGAACAGAGCACGCTCTGCGCCCCGCATGTCGAGACCTTCGTGCGCAGCCAGCACCGCATGGGCCTGCTGCCCCTGCTGGCCGCCGAACAGATGTTCTCGGCCATGTCTGCCAACTGGCAGCGGTTCTGCAACCAGATGAACAAGGCCGCCTGAAGGCGACCTGCAACCGGGTTTTTCTCCCTCCTCTCCTTTCAAGGAGATTTCGACGGCGTCTGTTGAAAAACAGACGCCGCTTTTTTTTGCGTCGCCCCTCACCCTTCCCTCCTGCACAGCCGCTCGAAAGCCCTCCCCCGCCTACTGCTATAATCAGCCACTTTGCTTTTTAACCCGGAGTTTAATGTGCTGATTTCCAACGCGTTTGCCCAAGCCGCACCGGCCGCATCCCAAGACCCGCTCGGCGGCCTCGGCGGCATTCTGCCCATGATCTTCATGTTCGCAGTGCTGTGGTTCCTGATGATCCGCCCGCAGATGAAGCGCGCCAAGGAACATAAAGCCCTGCTCGAGGGTCTGCAGAAGAACGATGAAGTCCTGACCCAGGGCGGCATCGTCGGCAAGGTGGTCCAGATCGCCGACGCCTATGTTCACGTGGAAGTTGCTCCCAACACCCAGATCGTCGTCCAGAAGCAGGCCATCGGTGCCGTGCTGCCCAAGGGCACCCTGAAGTCGATCTGATCCGGCTCCGGCCGGGGGGCGACGCCCCCGGCCCTTTTAACTGCAGCCGCGCCTGTCACATCTCCTTTCCGCCAGACCATGAATCGCTATCCCCTCTGGAAAAACCTCCTCATCGGGCTCGTCCTGCTGTGGGGCCTGATTTACACCCTGCCGAATTTCTACGGGGAGGTACCCGCCGTCCAGGTCTCCAGCGGCAAGGCCACGCTCAAGCTGGACTCCAGCGCTGTGATGAAGCGCGTCGAGGAAAGCCTCGGCAAGGCGGGCCTGCAGCACGACGGGCTGTTCGCCGACCTGACCAGCGTACGCGCCCGCTTCCACGACACCGACACCCAGCTGAAGGCCAAGGACGCCATCGAGAAGGCCTTCAACCCTGATCCGGCCGACCCCTCCTACGTGGTCGCCCTGAACCTCCTGTCGGCGAGCCCCCAGTGGCTGACCTCCATCCACGCCCTGCCGATGTATCTGGGCCTGGACCTGCGCGGCGGCGTGCACTTCCTGCTCCAGGTGGACATGAAGGGCGCTGTCACCAAGCGCCTCGACGCCACCGCCGGCGACCTCCGCAGCCTGCTGCGGGACAAGAACGTCCGCCACGCCGGCATCAGCCGTGACGGACAGAGTGTGGTCGTGAAGTTCCGTGAGGTCGAGGCCCAGAGCCGTGCCCGCGCCGTGATCATGGCGGCCAACAACGACCTGCAGCTCACCGAAGGCCAGGACGGCGCCGACTTCAAGCTCACCGCCACCCTGTCCCCGCTGGCCCAGAAGTCCATCCAGGAATCGGCCCTCAAGCAGAACATCACCACCCTGCACAACCGGATCAACGAACTCGGCGTGGCCGAGCCGGTGATCCAGCAGCAAGGCCTGGACCGCATCGTGGTCCAGCTGCCGGGCGTGCAGGACGTGGCCAAGGCCAAGGACATCCTCGGCCGCACCGCGACCCTCGAGATCCGCATGGTCGACGACACCCCGGGCGCCCTCGAGGCGGCCGTGGGCGGAGCCCTCCCGGCCGGCACCGAGATCTACAACGACCGCGATGGCCGCCCGATCCTGGTCAAGAAGCAGGTCGTCCTGACCGGCGACCGCCTCACCGACGCCCAGCCCGGCTTCGACGGCCAGAACCACGAGCCGGCGGTGCACCTCACCCTCGACTCCGCCGGCGCCCGCATCTTCAAGGACGTGACCCGCGAGAACATCAACAAGCGCATGGCCATCCTGCTGATCGAGAAGGGCAAAGGCGAAGTCGTCACCGCCCCGGTCATCCGCAGCGAGATCGGCGGCGGTCGCGTGCAGATCTCCGGCAAGATGACCTCCGAAGAGGCCACCGACACCGCGCTGCTGCTGCGCGCCGGCTCCCTCGCCGCCCCGATGGAAATCATCGAGGAACGCACCATCGGCCCGAGCCTGGGTGCAGAGAACATCAGCAAGGGCTTCCATTCGACCCTGTGGGGTTTCGTGGCCATTGCGATCTTCATGTGTGCCTATTATGTACTGTTCGGCTTTGTCTCGGTGGTGGCCCTGGCCTCCAACCTGCTCCTGCTGATCGCCCTGCTGTCGCTGCTGCAGGCCACCCTGACCCTGCCGGGCATCGCCGCCATTGCGCTGACCCTGGGCATGGCGATCGACGCCAACGTGCTGATCAATGAACGCATCCGGGAGGAGCTGCGCAACGGCGCCACCCCGCAGGCGGCCATCCACGCTGGCTACGACCGGGCCTTCGACACCATCCTGGACTCCAACGTCACCACCCTGATCGCCGGCATCGCACTGCTGGTCTTCGGTTCGGGCCCCGTGCGCGGCTTCGCCGTGGTGCACTGCCTGGGCATCCTGACCTCCATGTTCAGCGCCATTCTGGTCTCCCGCGGCCTGGTGAACCTGATCTATGGCAAGAAGCGCAAGCTCGACAAGCTGGCCATCGGCCAGGTGTGGAAGCCGGGCCTCTGACGCGCCCTGAACACGAAACGGATACGCCACCATGGAATTTTTCCGCATCCACAAAGACATCCCGTTCATGAAGCATGCGCTGGTGTTCAACGTCATTTCGTTGGTCACCTTCGTGCTCGCGGTGTTCTTCCTGGCCACCAAGGGCCTGCACTTCTCGGTCGAGTTCACCGGCGGCACGCTGATGGAAGTGAGCTACGCCGAGCCACCGGCCCTCGAGAAGATCCGCGAGGCCATGGCCAAGGAAGGCTACCAGGACGCTCAGGTCCAGAACTTCGGCAGCGCCCGCGACGTGCTGATCCGCCTCCCCAACCGGGAAGGCATGGAGACCGGCAAGGTCAGCGACAAGGTGCTGGCCAGCCTGCGAAGCCTGGATGGTCCCAAGGCCGAGTTGCGCCGGGTTGAATTCGTCGGCCCGCAGGTGGGCAAGGAGCTCGCCTCCGACGGTGCCATGGCCCTGCTGCTGGTGATTGGCGGCATCGTGCTCTACCTGGCGATGCGCTTCGAATGGCGCTTCGCCGTGTCGGCCATCATCGCCAACCTGCACGACGTCATCATCATCCTGGGCTTCTTCGCCCTGTTCCAGTGGGAGTTCTCCCTCCCGGTGCTGGCTGCCACCCTGGCCGTGCTCGGCTACTCGGTGAACGAATCGGTGGTGGTCTTCGACCGGGTCCGCGAGACCTTCCGCAGGAAGCGCGGCCTGACCACGCCGCAGGTTCTCGACCACGCCATCACCAGCACCATCAGCCGGACCATCATCACCCACGGCAGCACCCAGATCATGGTCCTGTCGATGCTGCTGTTCGGTGGCGAGACCCTCTACTACTTCTCCCTGGCCCTGACCATCGGCATCTGCTTCGGCATCTACTCCTCTGTCCTCGTCGCCAGCCCGCTGGTGATGTGGCTGGGTGTTTCCCGCGAGCAGTTCATGCAGGTCAAGAAGGAAAAGGAAGAAGCAGTCGTCTGAAGAGGAGCCATGTAACGCGCCCGCCGGCTTTCCATGCGGCGGCGCGGGATACATGTTATTTTGCGGTGGGCCGCAGTTCCGCAGTCCACGAACATCCACGGCGGCAAAGAGTCAGCATTGGCTCGTCGTCCACACAATCATCGAGGGAAGAAACATGGTTACAGGGAAATCGAAGATCATCTACACGCTGACCGATGAGGCGCCGCTTCTGGCCACGTGTGCCTTCCTTCCCATCATCCGGACCTTCACCGGCCCGGCTGGCATCGAGATCGAAAAGGCCGACATTTCCGTGTCCGCCCGTGTTCTGGCCGAGTTTCCGGAGTACCTGAAGGACGACCAGAAGGTGCCTGACACCCTGGGCGCACTGGGCAAGAAGACCCTGGAGCCGGACGCCAACATCATCAAGCTGCCCAACATCAGCGCGTCCGTGGCCCAGCTCAAGGCCTGCATCAAGGAACTGCAATCCAAGGGCTACGCGATCCCCGACTACCCGGAGAACCCCTCGACCGACGAGGAGAAGGCGCTCGCCGCACGCTATGGCAAGTGTCTGGGCTCGGCGGTCAACCCCGTGCTGCGTGAGGGCAACTCCGACCGCCGCGCACCGCTGGCCGTCAAGAACTACGCCCGCAAGAACCCTCACTCCATGGGTGAATGGAAGCCCTGGTCGCGGACCCACGTATCCCACATGCACCATGGCGACTTCTACCATGGCGAGAAGTCCATGACCCTGGACAAGGCCCGCAATGTCCGCATGGAGCTGATCGCCAAGGGCGGCAAGATCACCGTGCTGAAGCCGAAGGTCGCGCTGCTGGAAGGCGAGATCATCGACTCCATGTTCATGAGCAAGAAGGCCCTGTGCGACTTCTACGAGAAGGAACTGGAAGACTGCCGTGAGTCCGGCATCCTCTTCTCCCTGCACGTGAAGGCCACCATGATGAAGGTGTCCCACCCCATCGTGTTCGGCCACTGCGTGAAGATCTTCTACAAGGAAGCCTTCGAGAAGCACGAGGCGCTGTTCGCCGAGCTGGGCATCAACGTCAATAACGGCATGGTCGACCTCTACGAGAAGATCAAGACCCTGCCCGAATCCAAGCGTGACGAGATCATCCGTGACCTGCACGCCTGCCAGGAACACCGTCCGAAGCTGGCCATGGTGGACTCCGCCAAGGGCATCACCAACTTCCACTCGCCCAACGACGTGATCGTCGATGCCTCCATGCCGGCCATGATCCGCCAGGGCGGCAAAATGTGGGGCGCTGATGGCAAGCAGTACGACAGCAAGTGCGTCATGCCGGAATCGACCTTTGCCCGGATCTACCAGGAGATGATCAACTTCTGCAAGACCAACGGCAACTTCGACCCGAAGACCATGGGCACCGTGCCGAACGTCGGCCTGATGGCGCAGAAGGCCGAGGAATACGGCTCCCACGACAAGACCTTCGAGATCCCCGAGGACGGCATTGCCAACATCGTCGACATCGACTCCGGCGAAGTGCTGCTGACCCAGAACGTGGAAGCCGGTGACATCTGGCGCATGTGCCAGGTCAAGGACGCCCCGATCCGTGACTGGGTCAAGCTGGCTGTCACCCGTGCCCGCAATTCCAACACGCCGGCGGTCTTCTGGCTCGACTCCTACCGTCCGCACGAAGCCGAGCTGATCAAGAAGGTCCAGACCTACCTGAAGGATCACGACACCAGCGGCCTCGAGATCTACATCATGTCCCAGGTCCGCGCCATGCGCTTCACCCTGGAGCGCGTGATCCGCGGCCTCGACACCATCTCCGTGACCGGCAACATCCTGCGCGACTACCTGACCGACCTGTTCCCGATCATGGAACTCGGCACCTCCGCCAAGATGCTGTCCATCGTCCCGCTGATGGCGGGCGGCGGCATGTACGAAACGGGTGCTGGCGGCTCTGCCCCCAAGCACGTGCAGCAACTCACCGAAGAGAACCACCTGCGCTGGGACTCCCTCGGCGAATTCCTGGCTCTCGCCGTATCGCTCGAGGACCTGGGCCTGAAGACCGGCAACAAGCGTGCCGTGCTGCTGGCCAAGACCCTCGACGCCGCCACCGGCAAGCTGCTGGACAATCGCAAGTCGCCGTCCCCCAAGACCGGCGAGCTCGACAACCGCGGTTCCCAGTTCTACCTGGCCATGTACTGGGCCCAGGAGCTGGCCAACCAGACCGAGGATGCCGAACTGGCTGCCCAGTTCGCCAAGCTGGCCAGATCCCTGACCGACAGCGAAGCGCAGATCGTCGCCGAGCTGAAGACCGTGCAGGGCAAGGCGGTGGATATCGGCGGCTACTACAAGGCCGATTCCGAGAAGTGCAAGGCGGTGATGCGTCCGAGCCCCACGCTCAACGCTGCGCTGCGCGCCGCTCAAGCCTGAGGTGACTGAGCACGCGGCTCACCCCGGGTGAGCCGCAGCCGGATACAAAAATGGCCAGCCTGGAAGGGCTGGCCATTTTTTTGCCTGTAAAACCGGCGGCGCGGATCTACATCCTTTCGATCATCGCATCGCCAAAAGCCGAACAGGAGACCTCCGTGGCACCGTCCATCAGGCGGGCGAAATCGTAGGTCACGATCTTGTCGCCGATGGCCGCTTCCATCGCCTTGATCACCAGATCCGCCGCCTCGCCCCAGCCCATATGGCGCAGCATCATCTCGGCGGAGAGGATGATGGACCCCGGATTCACCTTGTCCAGCCCAGCGTACTTCGGCGCTGTACCGTGGGTGGCCTCGAAGCAGGCGTACTGATCCGAGATGTTGGCGCCCGGCGCAATGCCGATCCCGCCGACCTGGGCCGCCAGGGCATCGGAGATGTAGTCACCGTTGAGGTTGCAGGTGGCGATCACGTCATACTCGGCCGGCCGCAGCAGGATCTGCTGCAGGAAGGCATCGGCGATGGCGTCCTTGACCACGATATCGCGCCCGGTCTTCGGGTTCTGGAACTTGCACCACGGACCGCCATCGATGGGCTGGGCACCGAACTCCTCCTTGGCAACCTTGTAGCCGGTATCCCGGAACAGGCCCTCGGTGAACTTCATGATGTTGCCCTTGTGCACGATGGTCACCGACTTGCGGTCGTTGTCGATGGCGTACTTGATGGCTGCGCGCACCAGGCGGGTGGTGCCCTCGATGGAGACGGGCTTGATGCCGATGCCGGAAGTCTCCGGGAAGCGGATCTTCTTGACCCCCATCTCCTCAGTGAGGAACTTGATGACCTTCTTCGCACCGTCTGACTGGGCCGCCCACTCCACCCCCGCGTAGATGTCCTCGGTGTTCTCGCGGAAGATCACCATATTGACCAGCTCGGGCTGCTTCAGCGGCGAGGGCACGCCCTGGAAGTACTGCACCGGACGGACGCACTGGTAAAGGTCGAGCTCCTGGCGCAGGGCCACATTGAGCGAACGGATCCCGCCCCCCACCGGCGTGGTCATCGGCCCCTTGATCGAGATGGAATACTCCTTCAGGGCATCGAAGGTCTCCTTCGGGAACCACTCATCCGGGCCATACAGCTGGGTGGACTTCTCCCCCGCGTAGACCTCCATCCAGTGGATTTTCTTCTTGCCGCCGTAGGCCTTGTCGACAGCGGCATCGATGACCTTGATCATCACCGGGGTGATGTCCACACCGATCCCATCGCCCTCGATGTAGGGGATGATGGGATTGTCGGGGACAGCCTGGCCCGGGACGATCTTTTGACCGCCAGCGGGCACCTTGATCAGAGAAGTAGTCATTGCAGCTCCCTCGCATAGGATTTCGTATCTTACGGACGGATCGATCGAAGCACTGCACCGGGGTCTGAAACAGCCCTTCCGGCGGCTCTGGCGCCCCTCGAACGATTCACTGCCTGCCCCGCGGCCACGCTGCCCACACGGAGCAAACTGGGGGGATTATGGACGTTTTCCAGGCCGGGTCAATGCTGCACCGCCCACTGCCCATGGGCTGAAAAGCCACGCCCCTCGGGCCTCTCGGGCCTGGTCATGGGCACCGCGGGTGCTAGAATTTTCGAGCGAGAACGAGGCCCTGGCCCCGTCCCGGCAAGCAGCCACGACAACAGTCGCTCCGTGCGACGCGGGGGGAGATGATGGACGTCACCAGCAACGAGAATCCGGTCGCCCTGGCCATCGCCCAGGCCATGATCGAAGGCTTCAACAAGCACTACCGGATCTTCCGGGAAACCTCCCGGCACGCCAAGGAGAGCTATGAAGCCGCCGCCTGGCAGGAGCAGCTTGCGGCGGTGAGGGACCGCGTGCAGTTCTATGACGACCGGGTCAACGAGGCCGTGCAGCGCCTGCATGACGAATTCGATGCCGAATCGATCGACGACTCCACCTGGCAGGCTGTCAAACTGCACTTCATCGGCCTGCTCATCAACCACAAGCAACCGGAGCTGGCGGAGACTTTCTTCAACTCGGTGACCACCAAGATCCTGCACAGGGAGTACTTCAACAACGACTACATCTTCGCCCGGCCGGCCATCTCGACCGACTACATCGAGTCCTTCCCGCCAACCTACTCCAGCTACTACCCCCAGGACGAGGGACTGCGCGCCACCATCACCCGGCTCATCGAGGACTTCGACTGGCAGCGCCCCTTCGAACACCTCGAGCGGGACGTGGACTACGTGATGCGCACCGTCGAAAAGCACCTGGAAGGCTGGCCGAAGATGGAGGTGAACTGCCAGATCCAGGTCCTGTACTCGGCCTTCTACCGCAACAAGACCGCCTACATCATCGGCAAGGCGATCAACGGCTACCAGGAGGTCCCCTTCGTGATCCCCGTGCGGCACGGCGCGTCGGGCATGCTCTACCTCGACACCATCCTGCTCGACACCTGGCGCATCTCCCTGCTCTTCTCCCTGTCCCGCGCCTACTTCCTGGTGGACATGGAGGTACCTTCCGGCTACGTACAGTTCCTGCGCAGCATCATGCCCAACAAGCCGCGTTCCGAGCTCTACACCATGCTCGGCCTGGGCAAGCAGGGTAAGACGATCTTCTTCCGCGACCTGATCGCCCACCTGCGCCACTCCAACGACCAGTTCATCGAGGCGCCGGGCATCCGCGGCCTGGTCATGCTGGTGTTCACCCTGCCGTCCTATCCCTACGTCTTCAAGATCATCAAGGACGTCTTCGGCAGCTCGAAGAACATGGACCGCGCCACCGTCAAGCGTAAATACCTGCTGGTACGGCAGGTGGACCGGGTCGGGCGGATGGCCGACACCCTCGAGTTCTCCAATGTCGCCCTGCCCCGCAGCCGCTTCCACCCCGACCTGATCCTGCAGCTCAAGGAGCTCGCCCCGTCGGTGCTCGAGGAGGATGGCGACGCACTGGTGATCAAGCATCTCTACATCGAACGGCGCATGACGCCGCTCAACCTCTACCTGGCCAAGGCCAGCGACGAACAGATCGACGAGGTCGTGCGCGAGTACGGCCAGGCCATCGGCGAGCTGGCCATCGCCAACATCTTCCCGGGCGACATGCTGTGGAAGAACTTCGGCGTGACCCGCTACGGCAGGGTCGTGTTCTACGACTACGACGAGATCGAGTACATGACCGACTGCAACTTCCGCAAGATCCC
>CALBTT010000208.1 GCA_937967645.1 uncultured Zoogloea sp. | reverse complement strand
GTGCTGCTGTCGGTGCCCTTCCCCGGCTCGGTGTATGCCGCCTTCCGCATCGCCCAGGCGATCAAGGCCCACCATCCGGCCATCGTCACCGTGCTGGGCGGCGGCTTCGTCAATACGGAGCTGCGGGAGCTCACCGAGCCGCGCGTCTTCGACCATTTCGACTTCATCACCCTGGACGACGGCGAGCGCCCCCTGCTGGCCCTGCTCGAGCATCTCGACGGCCGGCGCGGCCGCTCCCGGCTGGTGCGCACCTACCTGCGCGAGGACGGCGTGGTGCGCTACATCAACCTGGCCGAGCCGGACGTACCCTTCGCCGAGGTCGGCACCCCGACCTGGGACGGCCTGCCCCTCGACGGCTACCTGTCGATCCTCGACATGCTCAACCCGATGCACCGCATGTGGTCGGACGGACGCTGGAACAAGCTCACCGTAGCCCACGGCTGCTACTGGAAGAAATGCAGCTTCTGCGATGTGAGCCTCGACTACATCGGCCGCTACGACGCCGCCGGCGCCGAGCTGCTGGTGGACCGCATCGAGTCCATCGTGGCAGAGACCGGCCAGACCGGCTTCCATTTCGTGGACGAGGCCGCCCCGCCGAAGATCCTCAAGGCCCTCGCCGAGGAGCTGGCCCGGCGCAACCGGGCGATCTCCTGGTGGGGCAACATCCGTTTCGAGAAGTCCTTCACCCCCGAGCTGTGCCAGCAGCTCGCCGACAGTGGCTGCATCGCCATCTCCGGCGGGCTGGAGGTGGCCTCCGACCGCTTGCTGGCGCTGATGAAGAAGGGCGTGTCGGTGGACCAGGTGGCGCGGGTCACCAAGGGCTTCAGCGATGCCGGCATCCTGGTGCACGCCTACCTGATGTACGGCTTCCCCACCCAGACCGTGCAGGACACCGTGGACGCGCTGGAGTACGTGCGCCAGCTCTTTGACGCGGGCTGCATCCAGTCCGGCTTCTTCCACCGCTTCGTGTGCACCGTGCATTCGCCGGTGGGGAAGAATCCGGAAGAATACGGCGTGCGCCTCAAACCCTTGCCGCCGGTCAGCTTCGCCAAGAACGACGTGGGCTTCATCGACCCCACCGGCGTCGATCACGACGCCCTCGGGGTCGCCCTGAACAAGGCGCTCTACAACTACATGCACGGCATCGGCCTGGATCAGGACGTGCGCAGCTGGTTCGGCATGAAGGTACCGCGCCCCCGCGTCCCGAAGAACTTCATCGCCCGCGCCCTGGGGTATTGACGCCCCGGCACCGGCATCCCTCTCACCTCAGCCTCGGCAGCACTCATGAAGATCAACCTCCTCCCCATCGGCGCCCGCTTCGAATACGAGGGCCAGATCTACACCAAGACCGGCCCCATCACCGCCTCCGCCGAAAAAGGCGGCCAGCGCATGATCCCGCGCCACGCCACGCTCCGCCCGGTGGACGGCTTCACCCCGGCCCCGCCGGACACGGGCAGCCGAAAACTCGACGAGAAGACCGTGCGCGAAGCCTTCGAGGCCTACCACGCCACGGCCCTGCGCCTGGCCGAAGGGCTGGGCAAGGCGGAGCTGGAACAGGCCCGCACGAAGTTCCTGGCGGCGCTGGCGGGCTGAGGCGAAGGGCCGCAAGCTGCGGCCACAGACGCAAAAAAGGCCGGAACCCTTGATTTCTCTGGGCTTGCCGGCCTGATTCGGACTACTTCGGAACAGCTATTGGTGCCTTGGGCGAGACTCGAACTCGCACGTCTTGCGACACTACCCCCTCAAGATAGCGTGTCTACCAATTTCACCACCAAGGCATTGCTGCACTCACCGGCCTCTTTCAAGGAGGCCTTGCGCTCATTGAAGCTGAGACGCAGAAGGGTGCGCATTATAGCCCAATCACGGCTGCGGTCAACCCGCGGCGCGGGCAGGATGCGCATCGGGCTCAGGTAGCGCCGTTGGGATTACGATGCGCCCAGCCGGTCATGCGTTTTTCGACGAGGGCGAAGAGTTCGTACATCACCACGCCCATCACACCGATGACGATCAGGCCCGCGAACACCAGGGGCATGTTCATGGACGAGCTGGCCGACATCATCAGGTAGCCGATGCCCAGGTTGGAGGCCACCGTTTCGGCGATCACCGAGCCGACGAAGGCCAGGGTGATGGCGACCTTCAGGGACGCGAAGAAATAAGGCATGGCCCGCGGCAGGCCGACCTTGCCGAGGATGTCGAGGCGCGAGGCGCCCAGCGAACGCAGCACGTCCTCCAGCTCGGGCTCGAGGGTAGCCAGACCGGTGGCCACGTTGACCACCACCGGGAAGAAGGAGATCAGGAAGGCGGTGAGGATGGCCGGCACGGTGCCGATGCCGAACCACACCACCAGCACCGGCACGAAGGCCACCTTGGGGATGGAGTTGAAGCCCACCAGCAGCGGGT
Source organism: uncultured Zoogloea sp. (assembly GCA_937967645.1). Taxonomy (GTDB): domain Bacteria; phylum Pseudomonadota; class Gammaproteobacteria; order Burkholderiales; family Rhodocyclaceae; genus Zoogloea. The sequence goes on along the minus strand of CALBTT010000208.1, from coordinate 19,867 downwards.
ACATGGCCCGGTAGAGCAGCGGCGAGGAGCCCACCGCCATGCCGATCAGCAGCCCCACCACCACGGCGATGGCGAAGCCGGCCAAGGTGGTGAGGAAGGTCTGGGTGGCGTGCATCATGATCGGCTCGAACTGCAGCACCCCCACCTTCCACACCGCGCTGGGCGCCGGCAGCAGGAACTCGGGGATGTCGAAGCCGGCGCAGACCAGCTCCCACAGCAGGAACATGGCCAGCACCACCAGCCAGGGGGCGGCTTTCACGAGATTGGGTCGCATCGGTTCGGTCCTTTCAGGTGGCGCGGACACGGCCGATGTGCTCGCGCAGTTCGTGCACATGGCCGGCGAAGGCGTCGGTGTAGGTCACGTCCAGGTCACGGGGACGCGGTAGCTCGATCTCGCGGCGGACCAGGATGCGCCCGGGGCGCTTGCTCATCACATACACCGTGTCGGCCAGGAAGACCGCCTCGCGCAGGTCGTGGGTGACCAGGATCACCGTGAAGGGCTGCAGCTGCCACAGGTCGCGCAACATGCACCACAGCTCCTCGCGGGTGAAGGCGTCGAGGGCACCGAAGGGCTCGTCGAGCATCAACAGGCGGGGCTGGTGGATCAGCGCGCGGCAGATGGAGGCCCGCTGCTGCATGCCGCCGGAGAGCTCCCAGGGGTACTTGTCCTCGAAGCCGGCCAGGCCGACCCGGGCCAGCAGCTGGCGTGCCTCCGCCTCGTAGCGGCTGCGCGCCTTCTTGAGAGTGGAGCGGTAGGGTTCGACGATCTCGAGGGGCAGCATCACGTTGTCGAGGGTGGTGCGCCAGGGCAGCAGGTTGGCGTTCTGGAAGGCCATGCCGACGATCTTCAGCGGCCCGCCGACCTGCCGGCCATCCACATAGACATAGCCGCCGGAGGGCATGCGCAGGCCGGAGATGAGCTTCATGAGGGTGGACTTGCCGCAGCCGGAGGGCCCGACCACGGCCACGAACTCACCCTCGCGGACCTCCAGGCTGACGTTCTCGATGGCCAGCGCACCGCCAGGGGCGTAGGCCAGATCGACGTTCTCGAATTTGACGAAGGACATGGGGCCTCTCGAAGGTGAAGGTAGGCGCTGCGAGACGATGCGAGGGGCGATAAGGCGATGTGGGACGATGTAGGGGCTTGTGTAGGGGCGACTTCAGTCGCCCGCGGATCTGGGAGCAACGACGGGCTGCGCCGCCTTTGGCGGCGTGGGCGACTGAAGTCGCCCCTACACAAGCCCCCAACACAAGCCCCCTACACAAGCCCCGGCACAGCCCCCCCGGGACTACAGACTGCGCTCGGCCCTGGCGGGCAGGAAGGCGGGGTTGAACAGTTCCGCGGCGGACGGCACCTTGGGCAGGGCATAAGCCTCCGCCGTCTCGGCCAGGGAGCGCTTGAGGCGCTCCGGGGTCACCGCCCCCAGTCCGATCTGCTTCACCTCCGGCGTCACCACGCTGGACTCGAGGGCCAGCTTGAGGCGGCGGGTCTCCAGGGGCACGTCGATCAGGGGGTCACGGTCCTTCACCGACGGAATGGCCGCTTCGGGCTTGGCGATGGTCTCCTTGAGGGCCTTGTTGAAAGCCCGCAGGAAGCCTTCAACCGCCTTGGGCTTCTCGGCGATCAGCTTGGGGCTGGCGATGATGGCGTTGCCGTAGAGCTCCACCCCGTGGTCCGGGTAGCGCAGGGCGACGATGTCAGCCGGCTTCACGCCGCGGGCTTCCAGGTTGAGCAGGCTGGTGAAGTAGAAGCCGGTGATGCCGTCCACATCGCCACGGGCCAGCAGGGTTTCGCGGATGGCCGGATCCACCGACTGCCACTTCACCGCCTCCACCGGCAGCCCGTTGGACTTGGCGAAGGCGGGCCAGGCCTTGCGACCGGCGTCGAAGATCGGCGCGGCCAGGGTCTTGCCGGCCAGGTCGGCCGGCTTGGTGACACCGCTCTTCTTCAGCACGAAGACCGCCGCCGGCGTGGCGTTGTAGACCATGTAGACGGCCTGGATCCGGGAGCCCGGGGTCTTGGCGTCGTACTCCACCAGGGCATTGAAGTCGGCAAAGCCCATTTCGTAGGCGCCGGTGGCAACCCGCGTCACCGCACCGGCCGAGCCGTTGCCGGCGTCGATGGTCACATCGAGGCCTTCGGCGGCAAAGTAGCCCTTGCTCTTGGCCAGCAGGAAAGGTGCAGCCGGACCTTCAAAACGCCAGTCGAGCGTGAACTTCAGCTTGACCGGCTCTTCCGCGACCACCGGCGAGGACAGGAAGGGAATGGTGGCGGCAGCCAGGCCTGCAGCGATCAGATAGCGGCGGGAGGCGCGGAAAGGGTGGGACATGACAGGAGGCTCCAGGAGATGAACAAGGCGAAAGCCGCAGACGGGCTGAACACCTGCTTTGCAACCTCCATGCCAGACGCCAAGCCATTGTTTTATATGACCGAATTTTCAACACCGAGAAAAGGGTGACGCGCCGGATCGAGAATGTGGGCTTCATGGCCCGGATAAGTCCCGAAAACGCGCACCCGGGTGGTGCGGGCGGCACGTCCATGCACCCTGCACGTGCATTCCAAAAACATATACATAAGCGTAAAGATTGTTTATTTTCAAACGGATATATCGAACCAAAGGTATATCCATCGGGTGATGAAGGATATCGCCAACCCGGAACCGCCCTCCTGCTAGATTCGGTGCCATGCAGATGCCGTGACTTGCTGCGCGGCATCCCGACCGATACTTGCATCGACCTATCAGGAGCTCACCATGAAGTTCTCGCAGAAGAAGTGCCTTGCCGCAGCCGCCGTGGCTGTGTCCGCCCTCGCCATGCAATCCGGCCCGGCCATGGCCGCCAACTGGAGCGACACCTCCATCGGCTACCGCTGGGGCGCGAACTTCGCCGAACCCTTCGGCCGCACCGACATCTCCAAGAGCATCGTCAACCTGACCCACGCGAGCGGCTACAAGTACGGCAGCAACTTCCTCAACGCAGACGTCCTGATGGCCGACAGCAAGGACCCCTCCGCCCCGGGCTCCAAGTCGGGCTCCCAGGAGATCTACATCGTTTATCGCCACACCCTCGACCTGGGCAAGGTCACCGGCAGCGACTTCAAATTCGGCCCGGTGCGCGGCCTCGGCCTCACCGCCGGCTTCGACGTGAATACCAAGAACGATGCTGGCTACAACTCCAAGAAGCGCATGATCGTGGCCGGCCCCACGCTGATGATGGACGTGCCCGGCTTCCTCAACGTGGGCCTGTATTACCTCTGGGAAAGCAACGCCCCCTACAGCAAGTTCAGCCACACCCAGACCGATCGCTACAGCTACGATCCGCACCCCATGCTCAACCTGGCCTGGGGCATCCCCTTCAACCTCGGCCCCGTGCCGCTGTCCTTTGAAGGCTTCGCCAACTTCATCGCCGCCAAGGGCAAGAACGAATTCGGTGCCAATACGGCGGCCGAAACCAACATCGACATGCAGGTCATGTACGACGTGAGCCCGCACCTGGGCGCAGCGCCGAAGACCTTCAAGGCCGGCCTGGAATACCAGTACTGGCGCAACAAGTTCGGCAACAACCACAACGGCCCGGCCGGCGACGGCGCCTTTGCCAAGACCACCATGGTCCGCGTCGAATACCACTTCTGATCATCGCCGCGACACCCAAAGAAAAAGCCGGCCCGACTTGCGTCGGGCCGGCTTTTTTACATGTTTGCCTGGCGGGAGCTCAGCGGGCGGCCACCGCCACCTTGCCGGTCGGCAGCTCCTCATCGAGCTGCCCATCGAGGGCCTGCTGCATGCGCGCCTTGTCCAGTTCGTTCTCGGAGTTGGAGATCACCACGGTGGCCACGGCGTTGCCGATGATGTTGGTCAGGGCACGGGCTTCACTCATGAAGCGGTCGATACCGAGGATCAGGGCCATGCCGGCGACCGGGATGGTGGGCACCACGGCCAGGGTCGAGGCCAGGGTGATGAAGCCGGCACCGGTGATGCCGCTGGCGCCCTTGGAGGTGAGCATCGCCACCACCAGGATGGTCAGCTCCTGGGTCAGGGTCAGTTCGGTGTTGGTGGCCTGGGCGATGAACAGGGCCGCCATGGTCATGTAGATGTTGGTGCCATCCAGGTTGAAGGAGTAACCGGTGGGCACCACCAGGCCAACCACCGAGCGGGCGCAGCCCATCTTCTCGAGCTTGGCCATCAGGCGCGGCAGGGCCGACTCGGAGGAGCTGGTACCCAGCACGATCAGCAGTTCTTCACGGATGTACTTGATGAACTTCCAGATGCTGAAGCCGGTGTAGCGGGCGATGGCACCCAGCACGACGAAGATGAAGAGGCCGCAGGTGATGTAGAAGGAGCCCATCAGCTTGGCCATCGGCACCAGGGAGCCGACGCCATACTTGCCGATGGTGAAGGCCATGGCACCGAAGGCGCCCAGGGGGGCCAGCTTCATCACGGTATTGACGATGCCGAACATCACGTGGGAGATCTGCTCCACGAAGTCGAACACCGGCTTGCCCTTCTCACCCATCGCAGCCAGCGAGAAGCCAAACAGGATGGCCAGCAGCAGCACCTGCAGGATGTCGCCCTTGGCAAAGGCATCCACGAAGGTGGAGGGGATGATGTTGAGCACGAACTCGGTGGTGCTCTGGGCGTGGGCCTTGGCGGTGAAGCTCTCGATGGACTTGGCGTCCAGGTGGGTCACGTCGGCGTTGAAGCCGGCACCGGGCTGGGCCACGTTGGCCACCAGCAGGCCGATGGCGAGGGCCAGGGTGGAGACGATCTCGAAGTACAGCAGCGCCTTGCCGCCGACCCGGCCGACCTTCTTCATGTCCTGCATGCCGGCAATGCCGTGCACCACGGTACAGAAGATCACCGGGGCGATGATCATCTTCACCAGCTTGATGAAACCGTCACCCAGGGGCTTCAGGTCCACCCCCAGCTTGGGCTCGAAGTAGCCCAGCAGCACGCCGCAGGCGATGGCGAACAGCACCTGTACGTAAAGTACCTTGTAGAACGGCTTTTTCATGACGGTTTATCTCCGGTGTTATGTGACTATGGACTGGAGATTAGGCCCATCACCGGAGTGCCGAAATTGTGTGCTCCCCCATTGTGGACGGCCCTATTGTGGAAAGCCGCAATAGGGAAGGGGAGCGAATAACCGGACGCGGACTCAGCCGGGCACCTCCACCACCAGCCGGCGCACCAGCTCGATGCCATGGGGGTCGAGCCGCGCCCCCAGCGCCAGTACTTCGACGCCCGCCGCCAGGGCGTGCCGGAGAGCCCGGCCGTAGTCCGGGTCGATATGATCGGCAGGCCGCACGCCATCCACGTCGGTGCGCTGCACGCAGAAGACCAGCACCGCCCGGTGCCCCGCCGCCACCATCGCCGACATCTCGCGCAGGTGCTTGGCGCCACGGGTGGTCACCGCATCGGGGAAATAGCCGATCCGCCCTTCCACCGCGGCGGTGACGTTCTTCACCTCCACGTAGCAGTCCGGTCGCCCTTGCGCCTGCAGCAGCAGGTCGATGCGGCTGCCCTCGCCGTATTTCACCTCGGGGCGGATCCGCGTGTAGCCGGCCAGCTCCGGCACCCGGCCGGCCTCGATGGCCTCGCGCACCAGGCTGTTGCTGCGCCCGGTATGCACGCCCACGGTCACTCCGGGGGCCACCTCGACCAGCTCCCAGGTCCATTGCAGCTTGCGCGCCGGGTTGTCGGCCGGCGACAGCCACACCCGGCTGCCGGGCGTCTTGCAGCCCAGCATGGAGCCAGTGTTCGGGCAGTGAGCGGTGACGACGCGTCCATCAGTCAGACTCACATCGGCGAGAAAGCGCTGATAGCGCTGCACCAGCAGCCCTTCAACGAGGGGAACAGCAAATTGCATCGGGGCCTCCCGGCTCAAGCCTCGACCAAGCGGCGGACGATTCGCGCCAGGTCACCATCGAAATCCACGCCCTTCCAGCCTGCCATTATTCGGTTCTCCACCAGGAATGCAGAAGCAGCAGCGGATTACGGCGGCCCCTGTCGAGGTTTAGTTCCCGGAAAAAATAATTCCTGCGGCACAGCAATCCAGCCACCCCGGCTCCCCGTCGGCGGCACATCACCGTATCATGCGGACACGATCCAGGCGGAATGCGGTTCCCCAGCCGTTGTCCCTGCCTGGTGCCACAGACCCTCGACAAAGAAGAGCCATGCGCGAATCCAGCTCCGCAGCAGCCTCCAAATTGCCCGACTACCTCCGGGACACCTACACCTGGGCCTACCTGGATCACCGGACCGTGCCCTTCCTGGACAGCCCGCTGGTGGTATCCACCATCCTGTGGGGCAACGCCTCACGCTTGATGAACCTGGCCGTGGCCGAATTCGAGCCCGGGCAACGCGTGCTGCAGGCGGCCGCGGTGTATGGCGACTTTTCCCAGCGCCTGGCGCGGCGCCTGGGCGATGCGGGCCAGCTGACCGTCCTCGACGTAGCCCCGATCCAGATCGCCAACACCCGCCGCAAGCTGGCCAGCTGGCCCCAGGCCAGCGCCCACGTGGCCGACCTGGCCGAACCGGTGGGCGAGGTGTTCAACGCCGTGTGCTGCTTCTTCCTGCTCCACGAAGTGCCGTCCCACGCCCGCCGCCTCATCGTCAGCAACCTGCTCAACGCAGTGGAGCCAGGCGGCCGGATCGTCTTTGTGGACTACCACCAGCCCCGCTGGTGGCACCCCATGCGACCGGTGATGGCCATGGTCTTCCGCTACCTGGAACCCTTCGCCAACTCCCTGCTGGCCGACTCCATCGACCGCCTGGTGCCGGAGTGCGCCGCCTTCGAATGGCGCAAGGAGACTTACTTCGGCGGCCTGTACCAGAAGGTGGTGGGCGTCCGCCGCGCCTGAGGGGCTCTAGGCGCTGGGGTGCTGTAGGGGCGGCTTCAGCCGCCCGCGGACTCCGATCTGGCACCTGAGGGCGGCTGAAGCCGCCCCTACAGCCCCCCCCCTAAATCCTTCAGCCCAGCCGGTCGAGGCAGGCCGCAATGGCCGGCAGCCCCTCGCGGATGGCGGCCGGCCCGGGGGCCAGCAGAATCGCCGACTTGATCTCATAGACGTGCCCGTCGCGCACCGCCGGCACCCCGTCCCAGCCCGGACGGGCGGTGACATGGCCGGGCTGGAAGTGCTTGCCGCACCAGGAGCCGATGACCAGTTCCGGCGCCCGGGGCACCACCACGGCCGGATCGGCGAGGATGCGGTCCCGGGCATTCGGATGCACCGACAGCTCGCCGAAGCAGTCCTCACCGCCGGCAATCCCGATCAGCTCAGACACCCAGCGGATGCCGGTGATCAGGGGCTCGTTCCACTCCTCGAAATACACCCGCGGCCGGCGCCCCAGGCGGGCGGCCCGGGCCTCGCCCTCGGCCCGCACCCGGGCAATGGTCTGCTCCAGCTCGGCCACCAGCGCCAAGGCCCGGGTCTCGGCGCCGACCAGGCGGCCGACGGTCTCGATCATCGCCAGGATGCCATCCACGCTGCGGTGGTTGAACACATGCACGGCCACGCCGGCCTTGACCAGATCCCGGGCGATGTCGCCCTGCAGATCGGAGAAGGCCAGCACCAGGTCGGGCTCCACGGCGAGGATGCGCTCGATCTTCGCGCTGGAGAATCCGCTGACCTTGGGCTTCTCCTTGCGTGCCCGCGGCGGGTGGGTGGTGAAACCGGAAATGCCGACGATGCGGGCCTCCTCGCCCAGGAGGTAGAGCACTTCGACCGTTTCGGTGGACAGGCAGACGATGCGCCGGGGCAGACGGGACATGGGGGCTCTCGGTCGGTGGGTCAGTGGGGGAAGGGTGCCGGGCAGGGGCCGCGCTCTCGCGCCGGATCGCACAACTGCACCGACGTCAGGAAGGCTTCGGCGGCCTCGTGGGGCTCACGGCTGGCGCTGCGCACCGCATCCGCCGAGTCGGCCGGCAGGCGCCAGGCGCGCTGCACCACGTAGAGCCAGTCGGGCCCTTCGATGGCCTTGACCACCGCCATCTCGGCGTAATTGGTACCGGGCACCTGGGGGCACAGCAGGTAGGTGCGGGCCACCACCCCATGGGGCGCATTGGCGCCGGGCGGCAGAAGCTCCACCTCGCCGGCGGGCACGCCACAACGCTCCGCCCGGGCTTTCTGCATGCCTTCCAGCAGGGTCACGGCCTGGCCCTTGCCGCGCACCCGTGGCAGGCCCTGCACCGACACCAGCTGGGTCCAGTCCTGCAGGGTTTCGCCCAAGGGTGCGAAATCCGCCGACCAGCCCTGGCCATCGCTGCGGTTGGCCACCGGCACGGTGTCGGGGGGCAGGGGCAGGTTGAGCCAGCGCGCCTTGCCACTGGCCTCCTCGGTCCGCCGGGCCTCGGCCAGCTCGCGCAGGCGCCGGTAAGGCGGATCCAGATCCGACTGGAAATCAGCGCCCTTGGCGTCGATCACTGCCAGGCGCGAGGCATCCCTTTCGAAGCGATACCACACGTCGTAACTCAGCGTCGCACCGCAGGCTTCGACCTCCCAGGCCTCCAGCGCGTGGTGCGCCGGGCGGGCGCCGTTCTCGATCAGATCCGGCGCGGCCTGCCGGGTATCGATGACCCGGACCTCGCGGCAGGCCGGCGTGGCCCGCGCCTGCAGGCTGTTGATCCAGTCGAGCACCTTGCCCTGGGCTGCGGCGGAACGCCACGCGCCGGCAAAGCCGGGCACCCTGCGCTGGTCGGCCGGGACGGCCGCCACCTGGCCGATGCGCGTCACCGTCTCGCCCGGCAGGGGCCCCGCCACGGCGACGTGGGCGGGGAGCGCCAGGGCAAACAGCAGAAACAGGCCCGAGCCGCGCCTCATCGCCGCCCCCTGGCCTCTTCGAGCTGGGCGCAGAGCCGCTCGGCACCGTCCAGGATGCGCGGCGTGTGGCGCTGGATCTGGTCCGGCGGAATAAAGAAGAGATTGCCCCGGGCCACGGCGGTGAGCTTGCTCCACTTGCGCCAGTCGTCCAGCCATTCGGGGCGGGCCTCGCCCATCCCGCTGGCCACGATGGCCTCAGGCTGGGCCGCCAGCACGGCCTCCACATCGATGGCCGGCGCCAGCACCGGCAGCTTGGCGAAGACGTTCTCGCCACCGCACAGGCGAATAACGTCGGCGATGAGGTGTTCGCCGTTGATGGTCATCAGGGGGCGGTTCCAGATCTCGTAGAAGGTGCGCACCTTGGGCCGCGCCGAATACTTGGCGGCCAGGGCCGCATGACGCTCACGGAAGGCTTTGGCGGCCGGCTCGGCGACAGCCTCGGTGCCAGCCAGCTTGCCGAGCTGGGACAGGCTGCGGGCCACGTCGTCGATCTTGCGCGGTTCGTTGATGAAGACCGGGATACCCAGCCCGCGCAGCTTGTCCAGGTGAGCGTCGCGGTTGCCGCTCTTCCAGGCCACCACCAGGTCGGGCTTGAGGGCCACCACCTTCTCCATATCTACCGCGGTGTAGCTGCCGACCCGCGCCACCTTCTTCGCCGCCTCAGGATAGTCGCTGTACTGCACCGCGCCCACCACCCGGTCTCCCGCGCCGGCGGCATACAGCAGCTCGGTGACATGGGGGGCCAGGCTGACGATGCGGCGTGCCGGCTGGGCGAGGTGGACGGCCTTCCCGTGATCGTCGGTCAGGTCCACATCGGCCCGGGCGAGGCCGCTGAGTACGAGGAGGCTGAAGGCAAGGGAGCGCAGGCGCATGGGAGGCGGTCTCACAGTCGGGTCACAGTCGGACCAGGGCCGCCTGCAGGCGGCCCCATTCGGTTTCGGAACCCGGCAGGCCGAAGCGCAGGCCGGCCGGGGTGGTGAACAAGCGGGTCAGGATGCCCTGCTCCGCCAGACGCACATGGATACGCTCGGCGGCCGGCGTTGGACGCCACTGGAACAGGGCCGTTCCCGCCCCGCCCGCCAGGCCGTGACGGTCCAGCAGGGCCGCCAGACGCCGGCTGGCGGCCTGCAGCTGCTCCCGCGCGGCGGCCTGCCAGGCCCGGTCGGCCAGGGCGGCGGTGGCCACTACCCGGGCCGGGCCGGAAATCGGCCAGGGCCCCAGACGGTCGGCCAGGGCGGCCAGCAGTGCCGGCTCGGCAAAGACGAAACCGACCCTCGCCCCGGCCAGGCCGAAGAACTTGCCCAGCGAGCGCAGCACCACCAGACCCGGCGTACCGGCCAGCGGGACGAGGCTGTCGCCCGGCTCAGCATCGAGGAAGGCCTCATCCACGATCAGACGGCCACCGCGGGCCGCCAGACGGGCTCGCCAGTCGAGCAGCTGTTCGCGGGCAAAGCGCTGGCCGTCCGGGTTGTTGGGCTGCACCAGCAGCACGGTGTCCGCGTCGTCCACCGCCGCCTCGATCTGCGCCGCCGGCAGGGCGACGAGGGAATGGCTGCGCCAGGCGTGGGGATGCTCGGCATAGGTCGGCGCGAGGGTCACCACCCGCCCCGGCGGGAAGCAGGCCGGCAGGGCCTGGATCGCGGCCTGGGAGCCCGCCACCGCCAGCAGCTGCGGGCTGCCGTAGTAGGCCGCTGCCGCCGCAGCCAGACCGTCGTCGTCCTCGGGCAGCCGTTGCCAGGCCTCGGCCGGCACGGCCGGCAGCGGGCAGGCGAAGGGGTTGATGCCGGTGGACAGGTCCACCCAGTCGGCCAGCGGAATGGCGTACTGCTGCGCCGCCCGGCGCAGTCGCCCACCGTGCTCAAGCATGGATGAAGGCGCTCGCCGCAGCCACCGCCAGCAACCACAGCCAGACGCTGTTGTTGACCAGGGCCAGGGCCTTGTCGATGTCGCCAGCGCGGGCCGGCGCCCCCTCGCCCAGCGGCGGGCGGGTTTCCAGGCGGCCGTGGTAGACCGCCGGGCCGCCCAGGCACACGTCCAGCGCCCCGGCGCCGGAAGCCATCACCGGCCCGGCATTCGGGCTGTCCCAGGCCGGCGCCTGGGTGCGCCAGCAATGCAGGGCCCGCGCGGTGTGGCCGAGCAGGGCATAGCTGAGCGCGGTGAGGCGGGCCGGAATGAAGTTGAGCACGTCGTCGATGCGTGCAGCGGCCCAGCCGAAGCGCAGGTAACGCTCGGTGCGGTAGCCCCACATCGCATCCAGGGTGTTGGCCAGGCGGAACAGCAGCGCCCCCGGCCCGCCCAGCAGGGCGAACCACAGCAAGGCCCCGAAGATCGCGTCGTTGCCGTTCTCCAGCACCGACTCGACGGTGGCCTTGGCCACGCCCGACTCGTCCAGGCTGGCGGTGTCCCGGGAAACGATCCAGGACAGGCGCTCCCGCGCACCGGCCAGGTCACCTGCCGCCAGCGGCACGGCCACCGCCCGGGCATGCTCGGCCAGGCTGCGCTTGCCGATGGCGAAGTAGAGCAGGCCCACATCCACCACCAGGGCCAGCCAACCCCCTGCCGCGTGCACCGAGCCGGCCAGCGCCACCCAGGGCAGCACCGCGACGCTCCAGGCCAGCAGGCCCGTCGCCCGGTTGCTGCCGAGGCGCCGCATCAGGCGCTCGACCGCCGCCGCATAGCGGCCGAAACCCACCAGCGGATGGAAGCGCCGGGGCTCGCCCAGCAGGCGGTCGAGGAGCAGGCCAAGGGCCATGGGAATGGCGATCGGGAACAGGGCGGCGAGAAGCAGGACGAGCATGGGATAATCAAAAACTTTTTTGCACCCTGGATTGTAAGTCATGCGTCAAGCCCGCACCCTGATGGTTCAGGGCACCACCTCCGATGCCGGCAAGAGCACCCTGGTCGCCGGCCTGGCCCGCCTGCTCAAGCGGCGCGGCGTGCAGGTGGCCCCCTTCAAGCCGCAGAACATGGCCCTCAACTCAGCGGTGACGGTGGATGGCGGCGAGATCGGCCGCGCCCAGGCCCTGCAGGCGATTGCCGCCGGCCTCGAGCCCCACACCGACATGAATCCGGTGCTGCTCAAGCCTTCCAGCGACATCGGCGCCCAGGTCATCATCCACGGCCACCCGGTGGCCAACCTGTCGGCGCGGGACTACCACGACTACAAACCCCGGGCGATGGCCGCCGTGCTGGAGAGCTACGGCCGCCTGGCCGACGCTTACGAAGCCGTGCTCGTCGAGGGCGCCGGCAGCCCGGCCGAGATCAACCTGCGCGACCGGGACATCGCCAACATGGGCTTCGCCGAGGCGGTGGACTGCCCGGTGATCGTGGTCGCCGACATCGATCGGGGCGGCGTCTTCGCCCACCTGGTCGGCACCCTGGAGCTGCTCTCGCCGAGCGAGCAGGCCCGCGTGAAAGGCTTCGTGATCAACCGCTTCCGGGGCGACATCGGCCTGCTCCAGTCCGGCCTCGACTGGCTGGAGGCACGCACCGGTCGCCCGGTGCTGGGGGTGCTGCCCTACCTGCACGGCCTCTTTCTGGACGCCGAGGACGCCCTCGCCGATGCCCGCGCCGACAAGGGCGAAGCCCGCCTGCGGGTGGTTGCCCCGGTCTATCCTCGCATCTCCAACCACACCGACCTGGACGCCCTGCGCCTGCACCCCCAGGTGGACTTCAGCTGGGTCGGCCCCGGCCAGGCCATCCCGCCCGCCGACCTGATCGTGCTGCCCGGCTCCAAGGCCGTCCAGGCCGACCTGGCCTGGCTGCGCGCCCAGGGCTGGGACGACGCCATCCGGCGCCACCTGCGCTACGGCGGCAAGCTGGTCGCCATCTGTGGCGGCTACCAGATGCTGGGTCGCCGGCTGCATGACCCGCTGGGCCTCGAAGGCCGCGCCGCCAGCGTCGACGGCCTGGGTCTGATTGACGCCGAGACCGTCCTGGAAGCGGAGAAACAGCTGGTCAACGTCACTGGCACCCTTGAACTACCCGGCCGACCGACCGTCCAGGGCTACGAGATCCACATGGGCGTCACCCGTGGCCCGGCGCTGGAGCGGCCCAGCGCCCTGCTCGGCGAGGCACGGCGCGCCGACGGCGTGCTGAGCGAGGACGGACAGATCCTCGGCACCTACGTGCATGGCCTGTTCGACCACCCGGACGCCCTGGCCGCCCTGCTCGCCTGGGCCGGCGTGGACGATGCGGCACGGATAGACCTGGCCGCCCGCCGCGAAGCCGACCTCGACCGCCTCGCCGACAGCCTGGAAACCAGCCTGCACCTGGATCGGCTGGCCGACTGCTTCGGCCCGGGCGCAGCCGCCAGCGCCTTGCGGACGTCATCTTCCGCCGGGCTCCCTTGACCGCACCCCCTACCCCTCTCTAACATTCCCGGATGGACGCAGAACTCGCCTCACTCGAACAGAAGCTCGAACAACTGATCAGCCGCCACGCTTCCGAGCAGGCACGGCTGCACGGCCAATTCACCGCAGCCCAGGAAGAAAAACGCCAGCTGCAGGAGCGGGTCGACGCCCTCGAAAGCGCCAATCGCGAACTCAACGACAAGCTCGGACTGGTCGGCAGCCGCCTCGAGGCGCTGCTCGCCCGCATCCCGGAGGCCTGAGATGGAACACCTCGACATCAAGCTCCTGGGGCGCGAGTACCGGGTCGCCTGCAAGCCCGAAGAGAAGGACGCCCTGCTCGCCGCGGTAACCTACCTCGACGAAAAGATGCGCGACCTCGCCGGCAAGACCAACTCGGCCGGCGAACGGCTGGCGGTCATGACCGCCCTCAACATCACCCACGAATTTCTGCAGTTTCAGCGTGCCGGCGGGTTTGACATCCCCACGCTCAAGCGTAGAATCGAACGCATCAACGGTCGACTCGATGGTGCCCTGGCAGAGCAGGAAACGCTCTTCTGAACACCCCCAGGATCACCCTGGAGTCACCGGGTAAGACAGGTTTCAGTTAATCCCCTGCGGTGTTGGTCAAGGCTTAAAACTCCTTGAACCAATGTCTACGCGACATGGGTCGCTGACCATTGAAACCGCTGGTGTGCGCGCTCCTCGTCGAGTGTGCCTGATGCGGAAGGAATGCGGCCCCCCTGAACTCCGGTTCAGGATGAAGGCCTGACGGCACGCGCGGGGGACCCAACAAGCAAAAGGCGCAGACCACGGTCTGCGCCTTTTGCTTTATGTCTTGCACTTTCACAGATGCCGCCGGGGAGCCGCAGCCCCCCGGCACGGAACCCGATCAGTCCGGTGCCTTGAAACCCGCGCCAGCCTTGTTGGCCAGGAAAGCCACGGCACGCTTCAGCTCGTTGTCGGTCAGGTCGGCCGCGCCGCCCTTGGGGGGCATGGCGTTCTTGCCTGCCGCCGCCGACTTCACCAGACCGTCGTAGCCCTGAGCCAGACGCGGTGCCCAGGCACCCTTGTCACCCGCCTTCGGGGCACCAGCCGCACCGCTCTCATGACAGGCGCCACACACGGAGGTGTAGATCTGCTCGCCCGTACGGCTGCCCGGCGCAGCTGCCGGCGCCGCCTGCAGGGAAACACTCGCGACAGGCTGGGTCAGCTTGGCAGCCAGCTCTTCGTCAACAGCCGCCTTCTTGCCACAGCCCACAAGCTGAGTCGCCAGGGCCGCCACACCGACAGAAAGCGCAATCCGCGCAAAGGAACGGACGGGGGAACTACGAAAATCCGACATGCTGAATTCCTCGAGTACGGGCTAAATGGGGTAAAGCATTGATTATAGCGGGGCTATTCATCTTCTGTCAGGCAAAGCATGGACTCCGGCAACGATTCGCGCTATCCTGCGCCCCACGCAACGCAGCAAGAAGCAAGAAGTACCGCGCGCCCGTAGCTCAGCTGGATAGAGTACTGCCCTCCGAAGGCAGGGGTCGGACGTTCGAATCGTCTCGGGCGCGCCAACAGCACATTAAAGAGGGCACTTGATCCAAGTAGTCCTCTTTTTTTTGTTGCATGGCCATAGCGAGCTTGTCGTAACTGCCTCGGATGGTGGCCTCGCTTCCATTCACCACCACTTCATCGACCAACACCTGCAAGTACCGTTTGGCGAAATCCTTGCGGGGATCGGTCAGCCGCTTGCGGATAGCCTGGCTAAAGGCATCAATGGTGCTGGGCAGTATGCGTGCAGTCGGCATGCTGTGCTGACGACGTGCCCCCGCCAGTTCAATCAAGGCTGACTCTTTCGACGCCTTCAATGCCTGCACCCGCCCCCTCAGCGTTTCATCCAGTTCGACGACGCCTGCTTCGATGGCTTCGTACAAACGCCTGAGTCTGTCCTCTGCGCCCTTGAGCTGGGCTTCCAGCGCCTTGATCGTCTGACTTTCGGTCTCCTTCGCCGCCTGGTTCCGCTTTCTCAACTCCGTCATCAAGACCTGCAATCTCCCAGGCGTCAGAATCCGGTCAGTCAGATGGGTCAGGATCAGCTCGTCAAACTTCTCCATCGGCAGATTAGGGCTCTTGCAGGCATGATTCCCCTCTGCCTGTCTCTTCGTGCATTTGTAGTAGCGGTAACGCCCGCTCTTGCCCGTCACCAGAGTCATGTGTGATCCACACTCGCCACAACGGATCAGGCCCGTCAGCAGGGTTTGATTGCCTACGCGACGAGGTGGCGTCTTGGCCGGCGAACGCGATTCACGCAATTGGCGGACGCGCTCGAAGGTCGCACGATCAATGATTGCCGGGATCTCGCACTTCACCCATTCAGACGGAGGCCGGTAGCACTTGGCCTTGGTGTCGTGCATGTTGAAGTAGTACTCACCCACATAGGTCAGGCTGGACAGAACGTCATGCACCTTGTGCACCGTCCAGGCGCGCCCCCGTGGTAGCTGATTGCGTTCGGTCAGGTGTTTGACGATTTCCTTGATCCCCAGAACGCAACCTCGGTGACCATTCAGATAGAGGTCGTAGATCCTGCGGACAATGGCGGCCTCCCCCTCGTCAATCACCAGACGCTTCTTCTTTCGTCCCCGGCTGCCGCTGATCTCGGTGGCCTCTGCCCGGTAGCCAAAGGGCGCCCGCGCACCGTTGAAGAAGCCCTGCCGAGCGTTCTCCCGCATGGCCCTTGAAGTGTGCTTGGAGTTCTCCTTGCTCTGATACTCGTCGAAGAGGCTGAACAGCTTCCGGGCCATCTCCCCCATCGGGTCGTCGCTGGTCTGCTGGGTGATCGACACGACCCTGACCCCGCTCTTCTTCAGCTTCCGCTCATAGATGCCGAACTCCACCACATCCCGGAAAAAGCGCGACAGGCTGTGAATGATGATGGCCTCGAACGAGGGTGGTCTATTGCCGGCATCTGCAATCATCCGCTGGAAGACCGGCCGCTTGTCATCGGTGGCCGACGCACCAGGCTCTACATACTCAGCGACGACCAGGTGCCCATGCGCCTTGCACCAGTCGCGCATCTGCTGCAGCTGATCGGGAATCGACAGGTCGTTATCTGCCTGCCGGGAGGTGGAGACGCGAGCGTAGAGGCAAACCTGCATGGTGCTTCCTGCAAAGTAGGCTTCCCGTCATCCGCGTGGCTGAACGTTCCGTTCCGAATCTCGGCCCCTCAAGGCCAAGCCTTCGGCGCTTCGCGGCCTTGACCGTCCGAGTTTCTCCACTCTTCTGGTCGCCAAGCGAACGACGGCAAGCTGTGGCAGCGTTTAGCTTTCGTCGTCTTCCCCAAACTGGTTCATGTCCTGAAGGAGATCCGCGAGTACGGACGCCAACAGATCAATCTCCTGCTCAGTAGGCGCGGCGAGTGCTGCCGGGTTCCAAATGATGGAAACGGTATGTTCCTCGCTCAAGCATGATGCACCTCCTTCCGTGCCGTCTTGGGCCTGCCCGTTCCTTACCTTTCCTTGTTGTTACGCTTGAAGAGTTCCTCCAGTTCCGTCTGGAGACCGCTCTTCCCGAACTCGTTCAGAACAATCTTCCTGAACGCCTGAAACTGCGACTCAGGCAGGGACGCCTGAGCCACCAGCAGCAGATTGCTCTTTCGGCGATCCAGCGCCTGCAGGATGAGGGATAGAAGACCTACCATTGCCCCAGCCTCATTTCCGTCATACGACGATCCACATCGGACTCCCAGGAGAGAGGATCATGGACGGCCCATAGCCGACGCCTCAGCACCTCCAGAGTCTCATCCAGACCGACCTCAAGGCGCTGACTGCGCAGACCATTGATTGCGGCGATCCGCTTCATGTAGCCATACACGCTGACCACCATGCGGACCAGGCGCTCATCCAGCAATGCGGCAGGGTCAATTTCCTTCACAACGCCAAGCCCCTCCAAAGCGCCCACACGCGCCTGGATATCGGACCACACGGGATGCAAAGGCCACCGGGAGCGATTGCTGTCCGCACTTGGCGTCCTCAGGCTCGTGTGATCAAACGCGAGCACCCGCAGCAAATCTCCTTGCCGGTCCTGCAAGTCTTCGAAGGTTCGAATCCCGAGCCGACGCAGCCAGTCCTTCCGGGTCTGCCACTCGAAGCGCCAGACGCCTTCCTTGACGCCCCAGAGATCAAAAAACCACGTCTTCTGACTCTTCTCGCCGATCTCTGCGCACTTGTCATACACCCTCAGGACGAGCGGCCCCTCACCGAACCGGAAGGTCTGCGCACGGCCGTTCTTGCGGTGCTTGTTGTCCTTGGCCGCCTGCGTGACGAAGCTGTTCTCGTCGAAGTCCAGTTCAAGCTGGTAGTCGAAGGTGAAATCAACTCGGGATAGCGCTTCCTGGCGGTACGGTGCATAGCCGAGCGAAGCGGCCCACCTGAGCACTCGCTGGTGCATGGCCGCTACCCCGAACTGCCAGAGTGTGAAACTGCGGAAAGTGACGAAGAAGTTCGGCTTGTTGAATTCCCCAAACTGAATACTGAAGGCCTCGTTCTCGATCAGGAAGGGATAGCCGGAGCCTGTTCCATGCGATGCCAGCAGAAACTCCTCGGTGCCGAGCCGAAGAGGCGTGGGGTGACGCGATTTCGCGCTTTTCGCCGTCTCCTTCAGCGTAGCCAACCGCTCAAAGTCGAGGCACGCGTGCGGACCTGGCGCAAGGTAGTACGCGCACTCAACCGTGTCATGGCCGAAAAGCAGGAAGGAGAACACAAGAACCTCAAGGGGTATTTAAACACCCTTACAGGCTAGGTCGACGAAAGGGGTCTGTCAAGCCCCTTAGTCCGAGTTGGAGGAGATCTCCTGGCGCCGCTCGATCTTGATATCACCGCTGACTGCCTTCCAGAAGTTACCGACTACCGTGGCGACTTTGAAGCCCACCGAACGGCTGGCACTGGGACCGACTTCCGGGAAGAACTCCCGCACCTTGATCCCGAGGATGTCTTCGTACTTGCGGATGGTTCGCTTGTTGTGGATCAGCACCAGCACCCGCCAGCCCATGTGATCCCCCATCCGCAGCATACCCAGCGCAGCCTCCAGATCCGGCAGATCGCCCGAAAAGTTGGCGATGGCGTCCTTCTCGATGCGCAGGAGTTCGGCTTCCTGCTCCAGCGAACGCTGGGCGAGTTTCAGAAGGTTGGCTTCGCGGTGGGGATTCGTCATGACGTGAGCAGCGGAGTAAACATGGTGTTTAAACATAGCACCCAGGAAGGGGATCGAAAACCCCTCGCTCCCATCCGACAAGCCGACTCGACCCACCGTCCGCCCGCGAAGCGGTCGCCCGGCGTGCCGCGGCGGCTTGTGCCTCTGTATGCCGAAGGGCTATATTTATCCCCATCTGTATCCATACCCCCCCGTGTTACTTAGACGGGAGCCAAGATTGAGGAAAGCATGAAAGTATTCATTAGTTGGTCTGGAGCGCATAGCAAACGACTTGGAGAAGCGCTTCGTGATTGGCTACCCGGTGTTCTTCAAGCCGTGTCTCCCTACTTCACACCAGCTGACATCGAAAAAGGAACGAGGTGGTCAACCGACATTGCGAAGGAGCTCGAGGAGTCGAGAGTAGGGATACTGTGTGTTACTCGAGATAATTTGCACAGCGACTGGATTCTCTTTGAAGCTGGCGCGCTCTCCAAAAGTCTACAAAAATCACATGTTTGCCCCGTCCTATTTGGGATTAAGAATACTGATCTCGCCGGCCCCCTTAAGCAATTTCAGACAACAGAGTTTGAAAAGGCTGATTTCCATAGACTATTGACCGTAATTAATGGCCAACTGGGCGACAACAAGCTTCCCTCCAAAACACTTGATCTTGTTTTTGACAAATGGTGGCCTGATCTTGAAGCAAAGATCCGAGAAATTCTTGCAGATGTCGAGAAAATAGACGAACCAATTCGCACAGATC
This sequence comes from uncultured Zoogloea sp., assembly GCA_937967645.1. Lineage (GTDB taxonomy): Bacteria > Pseudomonadota > Gammaproteobacteria > Burkholderiales > Rhodocyclaceae > Zoogloea. The sequence continues at coordinate 756 of CALBTT010000208.1, read as the reverse complement.
GTGAATTATTGGAAGAGATTCTTCAATTGAGTCGAAACTCACTCAAAAGAGGCGGATCTTCGACCATTCACCCAGGGGCTATCAACGATCTCTTGGAGAAATTCATCATGCTTCATGACGACCAGAAGAACGAGCTCGGTGGGTATTCAGAAGTTTTGAACATGCTTCGTGAAATGAGCAAGCCCATCGATTACATTGCGAGAAAACTGGCTAGCCCTTCAGAGGAAACCCGAAAGCTGCTTGAATCATTCCGCACACTAACGTATTCGTTTCCGGAAAACGGCTCTGATGCCAAAAATGATGATGATGATGACATCCCCTTTTAACTCGTAGGAAAAGTGCTGACCCAGAGCCCGGATTCATCGTCTCGGGCGCGCCACAGAATTCAATGGGTTAGATCGAGAGATCTAACCCATTTTTGTTTTGTGCCCAGGCAGTGCCCACTCTGTCACCCAAGATCCGGCGGCGGCTCTCCCAAAACACGACTCTCAGTGCTGCTTCCCCAGGCCTTTTCACAGAGCCGGATTGTCAGGCCGTCCCGCAAACCCGAACGACTTCGGCAAATCTGTCGCATCGTGCATACGCGACATTTCACGTCGCACCCATACCCTACCCTCTCCTCCCCGTCCCGAACCCGCAAAATGTGACGCCAGGCGGCGCCATAGCCACCACAGCGTGCAGGAGAGAGCATGAAGACGCAGTGTATTGACCCAGTGAAATCCTGCTCAGGTGTTAACCTTGAAAGGAACGACACAT
>CALBTT010000207.1 GCA_937967645.1 uncultured Zoogloea sp. | reverse complement strand
GAGATCATCTTGCCGGTGACGCCGCCGGTGGTGTTGGCCGCCACCAGCAGGGTGTCGGAGACGCCGACCTGGTGGGCAGTGGTGGCCTGCAGGGAGCAGAACAGGGCGTTGGACGAGGTGTCCGAGCCGGTCAGGAACACGCCCAGCCAGCCCAGGAAGGGGCTGAAGAAGGGGAACAGCGCACCCGTGCCGGCCAGCAGCAGGGCCAGGGTGGCGGACAGGCCGGAGTAGTTGGCCACGAAGGCGAAGGCCAGCACCATGCCGATGGAGTAGATCGGGCGCTTCAGCTCGACCACGGTCTCCTTCAGGGCCTTGGCGGCGTCGCTGCTGCGCATGCCCAGCACGACCATGCTGATCAGGGCCGCCAGGAAGATGGCGGTGCCGGTGGCGGACAGGATGTCCAGTTTGTACACGGCGGCGTAGGGCGTGGCCTTGGCGACGATGGGCTCCATCTTGATGACCAGCTTGTCGAGCATCGGCACCGGGAACTGGAACACCAGCGAGTACAGCGGGCCGTCCTTGGCAAACAGGGCCTTGAAGGGCTTGAGGCTCCAGATGGTGACCATGATGGTCAGGATGACGAAGGGCGACCAGGCCTTGGCGATCTGGCCGAAGCTGTGCTGCTCTTCGGCACCCTGCACGGCGCTGGGTTTGTTGTCGAAGCGGAAGATGCGCTTGGGCTTCCAGTTCTTCAGGAAGACGGTCAGGCAGATCAGGCTGACCAGCGCGGAGGTGATGTCCGGCAGCTCAGGTCCGATGTAGTTGGCGGTGAAGAACTGGGTCACGGCGAAGGAGCCGCCGGCCACGATGATGGCAGGCCAGGTTTCCTTGATGCCGCGCCAGCCGTCCATCATGGCGACCAGCCAGAAGGGCACGATCACCGACAGCAGCGGGAGCTGGCGGCCGGCCATCTGGCCGATCTTGAAGGGGTCGATGCCGGTCACCTGGCCACCCACGATGATGGGGATGCCCATGGCGCCGAAGGCTACCGGCGCGGTGTTGGCGATCAGGCACAGGCCGGCGGCGTACAGGGGGTTGAAGCCAAGGCCGACCAGCAGGGCGGCGGTGATGGCCACCGGGGCGCCGAAGCCGGCCGCACCTTCCAGGAAGGCGCCGAAGGAGAAGCCGACGAGCAGCATCTGCAGGCGTTGGTCATCGGTGATCGACACCACCGAGGCCCGGATGATGTCGAACTGGCCGGTTTTGACGGTGATCTTGTAGAGGAACACCGCCGCAATGATGATCCAGGCGATCGGCCACAGGCCGTACAGGAAGCCGTAGCCGGCCGAGGCCAGGGCCATCTGCACCGGCATCTTGTAGAAGAAGATGGCCACGGCCAGGGCGATGGCCACGGTAATGGTGCCGGCCACATGCCCCTTCAGGCGCAGGACGGCGAGCGCGACGAAGAAGAAAATGATCGGCAGGGCGGCGACCAGCGAGGACAACCAGAGGTTGCCCAGGGGGTCGTAAATCTGCATCCAGGGTTGCATTCGTGTTTCCTCCTTGGTGAATGCGGTGGGTATTGCGATGGGTTGTTTTGGCTACGGGCGGTCGTCGTTACTGCGTGTGGTGCTGCTTTTATTGGGTGGTGGGGGAGGGATGCTGTAGGGGCGGCTTCAGCCGCCCTCAGGTGCCAGATCGGAGTCCGCGGGCGGCTGAAGCCGCCCCTACAACGCCCCTACAGAACTTCATCCTCAGCAGGTGGCCAGGCGGCTGGCTTCTTCGCTGCATTCGTCGAGCAGATGCACGATGGAGCGGTAGGGCAGGCCGGTGGCATTGGTGAGGCCGATCTCGCAGGTCTGGTTGCTGGAGTAGCCGCCGCAGCAGCCGGCCGGCACGTCGGCGTGGAGCTTGCGCAGGGCGTGGGTGTTGAGTTCGGGTACCACGAAGCCGCGGTCGCCGCCGAAGCCGCAGCACTTGACCTCGGCGGGCAGCACCACCTGGGTGGCGCAGGCGCTGGCGAGCTGCCTGAGCTTGCTTTCGAAGCCCATGCGGCGGGCCGAGCAGTTGAGGTGCACCAGCACCGGGTCGGCTTTCTTGTGCAGCATCAGGCGCGGCAGCAGGGCGTCGTGGGCAAACTCGACCAGGTCGTAGACCTTGAGGCGCTGGGCCAGGAAGGTCTTCATGCGCAGGGAGCAGGCGCTGGCGTCGAGCACGATGGGGTATTCGCCGTTGTTGCTGGCCTTGAGCAGGGCCGCCTCCAGCTGGGCCGATTTGCGGTCGGCGTCGGCCTCGAGGCCCTTGCTGGCGAAGGACTGGCCGCAGCACAGGCTGTTGACGTCGTCGGGCACGATGGGGGCGTAGCCGGCCCGCTCCAGCACGCGGATGACGGTGGCGGAGAGGGCCTGCTCCGGCGTATCGGCGCCAAACATGCGGCCGGCGCAGGTGGGGAAGTAGACGACCTTGTCGCCGCTGCTGCGCGACGCGCGGCCCAGGGGCTGGGGCGTCGGCATGTGGGCCTTCCAGGCGCCGCCGGTGAGGCGTGACAGGGCCTTGGTGCCGACCACGGCTTCGGCGAGGTGGCCGGCCTTGATGGCGGTGCGGGCCAGGGCCTGGGTGGCGCCGAAGTGGTTGGCGGCCACCTGGCCGAGGCTGCGGGCCACGTTGGAGAGCTTTTCGCCACGCACCGCGCGGGTCAGGGCGCCGGTCTCGATGCCCACCGGGCAAGCCGTGGAGCACAGGCCGCAGGTGGCGCAGGTGTCGAGGCCCATGTAGAGGTAGTCCTCGCCGAGCTGGCCAGGGGCTTCACCGGCGGCCTGGCGCCGCGACAGTTCGCGCCAGCCGACGATGCGCTGGCGCGGCGACAGGGTGAGGCCGTGGGACGGGCACTGGGGTTCGCAGAAGCCGCATTCGATGCAGCGGTCCACCGGGGCGTAGAGCTGGCCGGCGGCGGGCATGGGCTTGAGGTGCTTGAGGTGGGCCGCGGGGTCGTCATTGATGATGACGCCGGGGTTGAGCAGGCCTTCCGGGTCGAACAAGGCCTTGATCTCCTTCATCAGGGCGTAGGCCTGGGTGCCCCACTCCAGCTCGACGAAGGGGGCCATGTTGCGGCCGGTGCCATGCTCGGCCTTGAGGGAGGCGTCGTACTTGGTCACCAGCACCTGGCACAGGTCGTCCATGAAGGCGGCGTAGCGGGCCACCTCGGACTCGATGCCGAAGTCCTGGGTGAACACGAAGTGGACGTTCCCCTCCAGGGCGTGGCCGAAGATGATGGCCTCGTGGTAGCCGTGCTTGGCGAACAGGTGTTGGAGATCGAGGCAGGCGGCGGCCAGGTCGGGCACGGCGACGGCCACGTCCTCGATGATCACCGTGGTGCCGGGCTTGCGCACTGCACCGACGGCGGGAAAGGTGCCCTTGCGCACGTTCCACAGGCGTTCGATCTCGGCCGGGTCGGTGGTGAAGGCGGGCGCCTCGATGAGGGGGTAGGCGTGCAGCTCCTCGAGCACCGAGGCGATCCGGACCTGCAGCTCGGTGGCGCTGGGGGCGCGGGTCTCGATGAGCAGGGCGGTGACGCCGTCGGGCAGGGTCTTGAGCAGGGCCGGCATGCCCGGCTTGTCGGCGACGCAGCGCAGGGAGGCGCGGTCGAGCAGCTCCACTGCATCCACCGGACGGGATTTGAGGCCGGCCACGGCGCGGCAGGCAGTCTCCATGTCGGGGAAGAAGGCCAGTGCGCTGGCCTTGTGGGCGTACTCCGGAACGGTCTGGTAGGTGACGCCGGCGATGAAGCCGAGGGTGCCTTCGGAGCCGATCATCAGGTGGGCGAGGATGTCCACCGGATCGTTGAAGTCCACCAGGGCGTTGAGGCTGTAGCCGGTGGTGTTCTTGATCTTGTACTTGCTGCGGATCCGGTTGGCCAGGGCTGCGTCGGCGCGCACCTGGGCGGCCAGGCTGCCCAGGTGGGTGAGCAGGGCCGTGTGGCTGCTGCGGAAGGCGGCCACACTGGCGGCATCGCCGGTGTCGAGCAGGGTGCCGTCGGCGAGGATGACGCGGATCGAGGCGAGGGTGTTGTAGCTGTTCTGGGCGGTGCCGCAGCACATGCCGGAGCTGTTGTTGGCGGCCATGCCGCCGATCTTGGCGGCGTTGATGGAGGCCGGGTCGGGGCCGATCTTGCGGCCCAGGGGGGCCAGGCGGCGATTGACTTCGGCGCCGATGATGGCCGGGCCCACCGCCACGCGGAGGCCGTCGCTGCTGATGCGGCAGGTGGCCAGGCCCTCGCCGAGCAGCACGAGCACGCCATCGGTCACCGCCTGGCCGCACAGGCTGGTGCCAGCGGCGCGGAAGGTGACCGGGCGCTCGTTGCGGCGGGCGATGTCCACCACGTCGCGCACTTCGGCTTCGTCGTTGACCACGGCGACCACTTCGGGGATGAGCCGGTAGAAGCTGCCGTCGGTGCCGTAGGCAAGGCGGCGCAGTTCGTCGGTGATGACGCGCTCGGCGGAGAGCCGCTGGCGCAGGGCGTCGATGAGAGCGGACATGGCGGGTCCTCCCGTCAGGGATTGAGGTTGAATTCTTTGGAATGATGTAGGGGCGGCTTCAGCCGCCCATCCGCACCTCGATCACAGGTAAAGCGTTGATCGAAGTCCGTGGGCGACTGAAGTCGCCCCTGCACACAAGGGCGCTAGCGTCGGTCTTTGACCATGTCTCTCAACCTTCGCGAGGCGGGCTTGAGGGGCGTGCGGGCGGCGGTCCAGCCGCTTTGCTGTCGCGGGGTGAGGGCCCGGAAGCGGGTGGCCAGCCAGCTGAAGGCCCGGTAGGTGGCGGGGCGGGCATAGAGGCGCGCCCACATCTTCCACAACAGGCTGATCTTCGGGTCGTAGCCGGCGCCCTGGCCGACCATCGCCGGATTGGCTTGGGGGGCGCTGTTGGCTTCGCCGCGCAGGCGGATCAGCAGTTCGGGGATGGGGATCTTCACCGGGCAGACTTCGCCGCAGGCACCGCACAGGCTGGAGGCGGTGGGCAGCAGGTGGGTCTGCTCAAGCCCCATCATGTGGGGCGAGACGATCTTGCCGATGGGGCCGGGGTAGGTGGTCCCGTAGGCATGACCGCCGATCCGGGTGTAGACCGGGCAGTGGTTCATGCAGGCGCCGCAGCGGATGCACTGCAGTGTCTTGCGCAATTGTTCGTCGGCATAGGCCTGGCTGCGGCCGTTGTCGAGGAGGACCAGGTGGACTTCTTCCGGGCCGTCCTTGTCTTCCCCCCGGCGCGGGCCGGAGATCATGTTGAAGTAGGTGGACACGGCCTGGCCGGTGGCCGAGCGGGTGAGGATGGAGAACAGCGGGGCGACGTGCTCCAGCTTTTCGACCACCTTCTCGATGCCGGTGATGGCGATGTGCACCTTGGGCACGGTGGTGCACATGCGGCCGTTGCCTTCGTTCTCGACGAGGCACAGGGTGCCGGTTTCGGCCACCGCGAAATTGACGCCGGAGAGGCCGATGTCGGCGATCTCGAACTTCTCGCGGAGCACCCGGCGGCCGATCTGGATGAGGGCGTCCACGTTGTCGGTGTAGTCCACGCCCGGGATGTGCTCGGCGAACAGTTTGGCGATCTGCTGCTTGGTCTGATGGATCGCCGGCATGATGATGTGGGAGGGCTTCTCGCCGGCGAGCTGGACGATGTATTCGCCCATGTCCGACTCGAGAGCCCCGACGCCGGCGGCTTCCATGGCGTGGTTGAACTCGATCTCCTCGCTGACCATCGACTTGCCCTTGACGATCAGCTTCGCCGCGTGGCGCTGGGCGATGCCCAGCATGATGGCGTTGGCTTCCTCGGGGGTCTCGGCCCAGTGCACCTGCACGCCGTTGCGGGTCAGGTTGCTTTCCAGTTGTTCAAGCAGGTCGGGCAGCCGGGACAGGCTGTACTGGCGAATCGATTCGGACAGGCTGCGCAGGGAGTCCAGCTCGCCCTGGTCGGGGAACTGGGCGGCGCGCTTGGCCATCAGGAAGTCCATGGCGCCGCGGAAGCTCTGCCGCAGGTGCGGATCGTTCACCGCGTCGTGCATGCGCGCACGCAAGGCCTGGGCGGAGACGAAGGCGATGGGCTGGCCACTGCTTTGCTGGGCGGGGGTGCTCATGCCCGTTCTCCTTCGACGTTGATGACGATGACGATGAGTTCCTTGGGGCCGTGGGCGCCGTAAGCCAGGGTCTGCTGGATGTCGGCGGTCTTGGACGGGCCGGAAATCAGCAGGGCGTTGGTGGGCAGGCCGCCCGCCCAGTTCTCGCCGACCAGGGCATCGTAGAAGGTGGGGTGGATGGTGGCCGCATCGAGCAGCACAAAGTGGATCGGCGGGATCAGCGACAGGGTGCGGGGCTCCTCGCCCGACGGCCACAGGATCAGCGAGCCGGTCTCGGCGATGGCACCACGGGCCAGGGTGAAGCCGGCATCCACGCGGTGGAACAGGTCGGTCTTGATGTCTTCAAAGCGGCCGGCCCAGGGGCGCAGGGTGGTGCCGCCGAAGGGGGTGCCCTCGAGCTGGGGCGCCGCTTGAGTGGAGGCGCCGTACATCAGGGTCTGGATGTTCTTTTCGGCGCACAAGGTGGCGAGCACCTGGGGCCAGTTGTCAGCGGTGCTGATGTGCACGTCGGCGTGGAAGCCTTCGATACCGGTGCGGAAGCGGGCCAGGCGCTCCTGCCGCGACTCATCGCGGGCGCGCGGAGCGTAATGGGCGTCGAGGCTGGGCTGGCGCAGGGGCAGCTCGGGCCGGGCCTTGCGCAGCTTGGCGAGGATGCGTTCGCGGGCGCTCATTGCTGCTCTCCGCTGGGGGTGCCGCCGGTGCGGCGGAGCAGGAAGGTGGCGAGGTGCTCACCGGGCAGGGAGGGGCAGGCGCGGCCGGCGTCCTGGTCTTCACGGGCGGCACGCTGGGTGATGTTGAGCATGCAGCCGCAGTCGGCGGTGACCAGCTGGGCGCAGCCGGTGGCCTTCAGGGAGGCGACCTTGTCGCTGACCATGGCCGTGGAGACGTCCGGGTGCTTGAGGGAGAAGGTGCCGCCGAAACCGCAGCACTCCGATTCGTGGTCGTGGTGGGCGAGGGTGACGTTGTCGAGGCGGGCCAGCAGCTCCCGGCCGACCAGGTGGGTGCCCATCTCGCGGCGCGCCGAGCAGGAGGTGTGCAGGGTGACGGTGGTGGCCGGGCCTTCGTCCTTGCGGTCGAAACCGAGCACATGCAGCAGGAATTCGGCGAACTCGTAGGTGCGGGCGGAGATTGCCTCGGCGCGGGCCTTCAGGGCTGGGTCGGCGGCACAGACCTTCTCCCAGTGCCAGCGGATCATGCCGGCGCAGGAGCCGGACGGCACCACGATGGGGTAGTCGCCGGGGAACAGGTCGAGCTGGGATTCCACCACCCGGCGTGCTTCCTCGGGAAAGCCGCTGGTGAAGGCTGGCTGGCCGCAGCAGGTCTGGTTGTCCGGGAAGATGACACGGATACCTTCACGTTCGAGGAGGGCGATGGCGTCCATGCCGGCCTCGGGGACGAACATGTCCACCAGGCAGGTGCCGTAGAAGTACACCGCCTTGGGGCGGGGCGGATAGGTGCGCGGAGTGCTCGCGTCGTGGCCGGGGCTGCTCATGGGTCTCCTCTCCCGTCTTGCCCGTGTCGAAGAGGTCTTCTCCGCGCGGGCTTCCGGTTATGTGGTCCAATCATTCGGTAAATTGGTAAGACCAATTTGCCGTGCATGTCGAAAATTTACGCTCAGTCCTTGGCTAAGTCAATTGTGGGGCCGCGACAAAGTGTTGATTTTTTAAGGTTATAAGGGTTTTCCCCATTTCTTGATGTGTACGCTGTATTGTCCTCGCACGTGTGCTGTCCTAGAATTTTGGTCTTACCAATTTTGATTTGATTCCGATGGCAACAGGCAAGCTGGCTGTTCAGCGACTCTCCGACACCATCGCCCGCGAGCTTGAGCGGCGCATCCTGGATGGCGCGCTGAAGCCCGGCGATCGTTTGCAGCCCGAGCGTGAGCTGGCGGCCGAGCTGGGGGTGTCGCGTCCGTCCCTGCGTGAGGCGATCCAGAAGCTGGTCTCCAAGGGCCTGCTGCAGAGCCGCCAGGGTGGCGGCACTTATGTCACCGATCGCCTCGATGCGGGCTTCACCGACCACTGGCAGGAGATGCTGCGCCAGCACCCGGACATCCAGGACGATCTGCTGGAGTTCCGCGGCATGCTCGAATGCGAAGCAGCGGCGCTGGCGGCGCAGCGCGCCACGGATGCCGACATCCAACGCATCGGGGAGGCCTTCGAGCGCCTGGAGGCACTGTTTGCCCAGGGGCCGTCCGGTTCCGAAGAGCAGGTCGCGGCGGATCTGGCTTTTCACCAGGCCATCGCCGAGGCGGCCCACAACGTGATGTTCGGGCACCTCACGGCCAGCCTGTTCCGCGTCATCCACGACCATATCGACCGCAATCTCAAGCACCTGCGCCGCCAGGAGGATGACTGGCAGGAGCTGCGCGGCCAGCACCGGGCGATCTGGGAGGCGCTGCGCAAACATGATCCCGAGGCGGCCCGTGCGGCCGTGCGCCGGCACATCGGCTTCGTCTACGAGAGCATGGTGGCGCGCGCCCTGCACGAGGAGCGTGAGAGCCGCGCCGAGGTGGCCCGCCGCCTGTCCAGGGCCGCTGCGCCCAAGGCCGACGTGGAGGTAGGCTGAGGGGGCGGGCCTGCGGATATCCCCGGTCATGCAGGAAAAAGACCGGGTGATATAATCGCCGGCTGAAAAATTCCGCCCCTGCCTGGCCTGACCCATGCAGCTCTTTGCTCTCGGACTGAATCACCATACTGCGCCGCTCGCCATCCGCGAGCGCGTAGCCTTTCGTCCGGAGAGCCTGGTCCAGGCCCTGGCCGACTTCGTCAAGGTGAAGCCGGTCAAGGAAGCGGCCATTCTGTCCACCTGCAACCGGACGGAACTCTACTTCGCCACCCAGCAGCCCCAGCATGCGGCCGACTGGTTTGCCGAATACCACCGGCTGGCCCTGCCGGAGCTGTCGCCCTACCTGTACACCCTGCCCCAGCGGGATGCGGTGCGCCATGTCTTCCGGGTGGCCAGCGGGCTGGACTCGATGGTCCTCGGTGAGCCCCAGATCCTTGGCCAGATGAAGGACGCGGTGCGCCAGGCCGAGGAGGCCGGCACCCTGGGCGCCACCATGCACAAGCTCTTCCAGCGCACCTTCTCGGTGGCCAAGGAAGTGCGTTCGACCACTGCCATCGGCGCGAACATCGTCTCCATGGCGGCGGCGGCGGTGCATCTGTCGGAACGGATCTTCGAGCGGGTCAGCGATCAGCGGGTGCTGTTCGTGGGGGCTGGCGAGATGATCGAGCTGTGCGCTGCCCACTTCGGTGGTGAAAAGCCAAAGCGCCTCACCATCGCCAATCGCACCGTCGCCCGGGCGGAGGCTCTGGCCGCGCGTTTCGGTGGCGACGTGCTGCGCCTCGACCAGGTGGGTGAAGCCCTGCCGGGCTACGACATCGTGGTGTCCTGCACCGGCAGCCCCCTGCCGGTGATCGGGCTGGGGATGGTGGAGCGTGCTCTCAAGGCGCGCCGCCGGCGTCCCATCGTGATGGTGGACCTGGCCGTGCCCCGCGACATCGAGCCCGAAGTGGCGGGGCTGGACGACGTCTTCCTGTACACCGTGGATGACCTGGCCCAGGTGGTCGATTCCGGTCTGGAGTCCCGCCAGGCGGCGGTGGTAGAGGCGGAAGGCATCATCGACAACCGGGTCGATGGCTTCCTGCACTGGCTGGACAGCCGCGATACGGTGCCGACCATCCGGGCCCTGCGCGAACATGCCGACCAGCTGCGCCAGGCCGAGCTGGAGCGGGCCCAGCGCCTGCTGGCCCGTGGCGAGGACCCGTTGAAGGTGCTGGAGGCGCTCAGCCACGGCCTCACCAACAAGTTCATGCACGGCCCGACCCGCTTTCTCAACGACGCGGACGGTGATCACCGGGGCGATTGCGCCGGCCTGGTCCAGCGTCTCTTCAATCTTTCCAAGGACCACTGAGCCTCCGGGCCGGGTCGTTCATGCCTGCTCCGGCGGGCCGGTATTTCCATGAAACAACGTATCCGCGACAAGCTCGAGAACCTTGCCGACCGTCTGCAGGAGCTGGACCGCCTGCTGGCCACCAGCGAGGCCGCCGCCGATATGGACAACTACCGCAAGCTGACCCGCGAGCATGCGGAGATCACGCCGGTGGTCGGCCTCTACCGGGATTTCTGCCGGGCCGTCGATGACGAGGCCAGCGCCCGCGAGCTGCTCGCCGACCCCGAGATGAAGGAGCTGGCGGCAGCCGAACTCGACAGCGCCCGGGAAGCCCAGGTGCGTATCGAGGACGCGCTGCAGAAGGCCTTGCTGCCCCGCGACCCCAACGATGAGCGCAACCTCTTCCTGGAGATCCGGGCGGGGACCGGCGGGGACGAGGCCGCCCTGTTCGCCGGCGACCTGCTGCGCATGTACACCCGCTACGCGGAACGCCAGCGCTGGCAGGTCGAGACCATCTCGGCCAGCGATTCGGAGCTGGGTGGCTTCAAGGAGGTCATCGTGCGCATCGCCGGCAACGGTGCCTACTCGCGCCTCAAGTTCGAATCCGGCGGCCACCGGGTGCAGCGGGTGCCGGCCACCGAGACCCAGGGGCGCATCCACACCTCGGCCTGTACCGTGGCGGTGATGCCCGAGGCGGACGAGGTGGGCGATGTGGAGCTCAACCCGGCCGATCTGCGCATCGACACCTTCCGGGCCTCCGGTGCCGGTGGCCAGCACATCAACAAGACCGACTCGGCGGTGCGCATCACCCACCTGCCCACCGGCATCGTCGCGGAGTGCCAGGACGGGCGCTCCCAGCACCAGAACAAGGCCTCGGCCCTGCGCGTGCTGGCGGCCCGGATCAAGGACATCCAGGTGCGCGAGCAGCAGGCCCGCGAGGCCGCCACGCGCAAGAGCCTGGTGGGGAGCGGCGACCGCTCGGAGCGGATCCGCACCTACAATTTTCCTCAAGGTCGGCTCACCGATCACCGCATCAACCTGACCCTCTACAAGCTGGATGCCGTCATGCAGGGCGACCTGGACGAAGTGCTGGCTGCGTTGACCGCCGAGCACCAGGCCGAGCTGCTCGCCGCCCTGGCCGAGGAGGGCAGCTGAGTTGAAGCTGCCCGATTCCCTGGGGGCGGCGCTGGCGCTGGGCCGCGGACGCATTCCCGCTGCCGAGGCGAGGATGCTGCTGGGGGCGCTGACCGGCGCGTCCACCGCCCAGATCGCCGCCTACCCGGAGCGGGGGCTTGCGCCCGAGCTGGCGCTGCGCTTCGTGGACATGCTGGTGCGCCGGGAGCAGGGCGAACCGGTGGCGTATCTGCTGGGGGAGCGGGAGTTCTACGGCCGCCGCTTCCGGGTGTCGCCGGCGGTGCTGATCCCCCGTCCGGAAACGGAACTGATCGTCGATACGGTGCTGGCCCGGGTGCCCCGCGATGCCGCGGTCAGGATCCTCGATCTGGGAACCGGCAGTGGCGCGCTGGCGGTGAGCCTGGCGCTGGAACTGCCCGCCGCCCAGGTGACCGCCGTGGATATCTCCCCGGCAGCCCTGGCGGTGGCTGCGGCCAACGCGCAGCAGCTCGGCGCGCGCGTTCGCTGCCTTGAGAGTGACTGGTTTGCTGCGCTGCAGGGCGAACTGTTCGATCTGATCGTCAGCAACCCGCCCTATGTCGCGGCGGGCGACCCGCATCTCGATGAAGGCGATGTCCGCTTCGAGCCGCCGGGGGCGCTGGCTTCAGGGCCTGCGGGGCTCGATGACCTGGCCCGGATTGCCGCCGAAGCTCCGGCCCACCTGCTCTCCGGTGGGTATCTGCTGATGGAGCATGGTTACGATCAGGGGGCTGCGGTGCGGGATCTGCTGCAGGCCCAGGGCTTTGTCGATGTGGCCTCGGCGCGGGACCTGGCAGGCATCGAGCGGATCGGCTTCGGGCGGCGCCCTTGACGGCTTGCGTCCGCAGGCCTATTCTTTCCCGACTGAATTGCTCAACTATTTAGCGAGACCACGATGGACGTCCAGAAAGTCATTCACGAACAAGTCACCACCAACCCGGTCGTGCTCTACATGAAGGGTTCCCCGGCGATGCCCCGCTGCGGTTTCTCTTCGATGGCCTCCCAGATCCTCAAGGCCTGTGGCGTGCAAGGCTACCTGGCCGTGGACGTGCTGATGAACGAAGACATCCGCCAGGGCATCAAGGAATACGCCAACTGGCCGACCATCCCCCAGCTCTACGTGAAGGGCGAATTCGTCGGCGGTTCGGACATCATGAAGGAGATGTTCGAATCGGGTGAGCTGCAGAAGCTGCTCGACGAGGTCAAGGCCTGAGCAGGATGCAGGTCCGGAAAAAAGCGGCTCAGGCCGCTTTTTTTTCGCCTGTCACAAGCTCGACCTTCTCGGTGGACAGGGGGTGAGTCTCCTGCCGGGCCGGGAACAGGGCCTTGTGGGCCAGGTGGTAAGCGAGCAGCAGCGGCGGCATTCGCAGCCAGTGGGCCCGGATGTAGAGCGCCCGGCGGGCGAGGGGCGTCAGCACGTCGGCGGTGCTCGGGTGCTGGGGGCGCAGGACGCGGGCGTACATGGCGTCCCGCAGGCGCTGCACCCAGCCGCCGCCGAGCAGGCAGCCTGTGCGGGTCTGGATGCGGCTGGGCACCGGGGTCTCGAGCAGGCTGTGACAGTAGCGCAGCGCAAGGCGCAGGGGATCGCTCAACTGGAGCTGTCCGGCACGTTCGGCCAGGTGATCCCAGGCGGCGTCATCCTGCGCCAGATGACGTAGCAGCAGGTCCAGGTCGGTCAGGTCGCGCAGCAGGTTGTTGGGTTCGCCTTCATGGAACAGGTGGCAGGCGCTGTGCAGGATGAGGTCGGGCAGGGCCAGGGTGCGGATGCCGGGCAGGTCTCCGCCGAGTTCGACGCTCGCCTCGATGAGCAGGCTGGCATCGGGCTTGAGGCGCGAGGTGGGCGGCAGGATGGTGTGATGCACATCCAGGGCCGATCCGCGGAAGACGTGGCGCATGGCGGGCAGTTCATGCATCCACTGGCGGTAATAGCGCTGGTCGTAGGCGTCGGTGGCGGTGCTCACCCAGCCTTTGAGCTGCAGGGCTGACTCCGCATCGCCCAGGCGGGCCTTGGGCAGCAGGATGTCGACATCGGAGAACAGTCGCCCTTGCGCTGCCGGCAGCCCGGCGGCCACGTAGGCGGCGCCCTTGAGGAGGATCACCGGGATGCCGGCGGCGCCGAGCGCCTCCTGCAGGTAGCGTGCTTCGCGGCGGATCGCATGGCCTTGTTCGCCCGCCATGACGGCGCCGGAGAGTAGGTGGTTGTGAGGGCGCTCGGGGATCAGCCCTTCGACGCCAGCGGCCTGCAGGCGCAGGAACAGGCGTCCGAGCAGATTGGCGTGGCGGGCCTGGCGCACCAGCAGATCCCACAGGCTTTCATCGAGGAGGCCGATCGACTCGGGGTTGCGGTAGGCGTTGAGCAGCAGGTTCATCAGGCGGCCTCGCTGGCGAGGCGGTCGAAGATGGCCACGGCGTCATCGAGCCTGCTGTACTCGAAGCGGTAGTTGCTGCAGCGGTCGACCAGCCGGCCCACCGCGTCGAAGCCGCGGGTGCCCATGACGTGATAGTTCATGGCGTTATCGGCGAGCTGCAGGAAGGCCGTGCCGTTGCCCATCGGGCTGAGCGCGGCCTCGGCGCCGGCCCGGTAGCGCGGCAGGACCATCCAGGCCGGGTCAGCCCATTCATCCACGCCCTCCACACTGGCCTGGCTGGGGGCCATCAGGGCGACCGTGCCCTTGGTGGTGTCCCGCACGGGGCGGGTCAGGAAGGCGTCCGGCGCATAGGCGCGGATGATGTCGATCGAGGCGTTCTTGAGGTTGACCGGGCGGGCGAGCCCCATGATCTGGCCGGTGTCGAGGCGGATCAGCGTCAGTTCATCGGAGAGCAGGCGCCAGCCGCGGTTGACCAGAGCGGCGCACAGGGTGCTCTTGCCCGAGCCCGGCGGTGCGGGCAGGATCGCCGCGCGTCCTCCCCGGGCCACCGAGGCGGCGTGGATGACGAGGATGTGATGGCTGTAGGCGGTGATGCACCAGTTCAGCCCCCATTCCAGCATCGGCAAGGCCTGGTTGCGGGGCAGTGGCGTGAAGGGCTCCACGGCGTCCACCACGAAGCGGGCCTGGGGGGCCAGCCAGCGGCGCAGGCCGCGGCCGGGTTGAACCGACACATGGAAATCCGTGAAGGCCTTGCTGTCGACCAGCGGGTGGTGGGCGTAGAGTCGGGCCAGCTCGTCGGCGATGTCGGAGATGCCACTTTGCAGCCGGCACTGGAAAGGGCCGGCTGCGAGACGGATGCCGTCTCCCGCCAGCCGCTGGCGGAACTCGGCGGGTGACAGGTCACGAACGCGCAAGGTGGGGTTCCGGCTCCGAAACAATCAGGCGAGCCTCGATCAAGGCGGTGATAGCGCTCTCCACAAGCTGCCTGCATTCGTCGGGATCAGCATCCGGCTCCTCCTGGAGGACGACGGAGAGCAGGTCGCTGAAGCTCGAATGGCGCCCGGGAAGCGCAAGCTGATCAAGAATGAAGCGGGTGATCGGCGCCAGCAGGAAGGTTTGGCCGGCGGCGGGGTCGTAACGCACCCAGCCCTCGTCAACCTCCTTCCAGCACACTTCGGCAAGCCCGTGGAAAAGGGCGTCGCTGGCGCGGTAGTGTTGGTTGTTCGGAGGCAAGACTCGCTACGGTGATCAGTTCAGCACGTAGTCCAGGTACTGCTCGACCTGCACGGCACCCCAGGTCACGCTGGGCATGGTGGAGCTCGGGTGGAAAGCACCACCCACGACGCCGTCGTTCCACATCTTGACCACGGTATCCTTGGTGAACAGGGATGTTCCCAGGTTGGCGCTGAGCCAGGCTGCAACGATCTTCTTCTGCAGTGGGCTGCCGGAGGAGGTCAGGATGGTGCGGAAGGTGTCCGTCACGCCGGTGGTTGCAGTGAACACACCAGAAAAAGTGTTTGTGTCGATCGGGTGTGAGATGGGTCCCGGATTGGCTGCGCAGTACTTTACCCAGTCGTTGACCCCACTCAGCTTTGTCGTGCAGGCCACGTTGCCGTTCTGGCTGAAGTTGCCCGAGGCAGAGAAGCCGGAGGGCTGCTTGCAGTCGGCGGCAAGGGCCGGAACGCTGGTCAGGGCCATCAGGAGGGGAGCGCCGGCGAGGCCGCCCTGGATGAGTCGGCGACGGCTTTCTTTCGGCATCGTGCCTGTGTCGCTGCCCTTGGGCGCGACAGATTGTTCGGAATGTTCCGGCTTCATGCTGATCCTCGTTGAGCTGATGCCATGACTGGCGCCGTGCATTTCAGTATAAGCAGATGCTCGTGGCACGTTCGTGACGGAGGTCCGCTTTATGGTCGAAAGTTTACAAGCAAATAACGTTCCCTTTTTCTTGTTTTTGTAAGGCGTTGAAATTAAATGCCTAAATGCCCCCGCTCCCGCGAGGGGCGAGGGGTGGATCCGCTTCGTGTCAAATAATCCGACAGATCGCTCGCCGTCTGAACCTTTCAGACGTTGGCGATGCGGCTGTTGGCCAGTGACAGCCGCGTGGATAGAACCTCGAGGAAGCCCTTGTAGAAGTGCATCTGGCACAGGCTCGATGCACGCAGCAGCGCCGGGGCCCGGATAGTGAGGATTCGGGTTTCCTGGAGTGCTTCCACGGAGGCGGTGCGGGCGCCACGTCCCGCGGCAAACAGGGCCATCTCGCCAAAGCAGTCGCCGGCGGAGAGCACGTTGAGCAGGTGTCCGTTCTTGACGATGCGCAGCTCTCCATCGACCACGAAGCAGAAATAATTGCCCGGCTCCCCCTCCTTCATGACCACCGTGCCCGGCTGGATGAGGCGCCATTCGGCGAAACGCACGACCTCCCAGATCTCGATGTCGCTGAACTCGCGGAAGAAGCGGAAACCGCGCAGGCGCTCGAACTTGGCGCTATCGGGAGGCTCGGAGCCGGTCGTGAGCAGATTGCGGTTGCGGTAGGCCTGGGCCAGGTCGTGGGAGAACTCCATCCAGGTGGCAAAGCGCTGGGAGGGGTCCCGGTGCATGGCCTTGATCACGATGGCGTCGAGTTCGGGTGGGATCTCCGCACGCAGGCTGGAGGGGGGCGGGGCCGTGTGGTGGGCGATCTGGTAGATCATGTTGACGTTGGTGCTGGCCTCGAAGGGCAGCCGTCCCGTCAGCAGCTGGTACATGACCACGCCCAGGGAGTAGATGTCGGTGCGGTGGTCGAGCGGCATCTCCCGGACCTGCTCGGGGGACATGTAGGCCGGCGAGCCGAGTCCGGCGAGCTGGGTCGTCTCGCTGGCGGTGAACAGTGCCGCGCCGAAGTCGGAGATCTTGATGTCCTGCCCATCGGGGGTGGTGAGCAGGATGTTGGCGGGCTTGATGTCCCGGTGCGTGACGCCGTGGAGGTAGGCGTAGTCGAGGGCCCGGGTGCACTTGAAGATGATCTCCACCAGGCGCTCGAAGCTCAGCAGGTGATCCGGGTGCGTGTAGGGCTCGAGGGTGCCTCCGGCCACGTACTCCATCACCACGTAGGCATCCTTGTCGCCGACGACCGCATCGTGGATCTGCGCGATGTGCGGATGCTGCAGCTTGCCGGCGAGGGAGGCCTCGTTGAGCAGAAGGTGGTGGTAGAGCGCCGTGCGGGTACTGCCGCGCAGCAGGTCGGCGTGGAGGCGCTTGATGGCGACCTGCCGCTGGGAGAACGGATCGAAGCCGAGAAAGACCTCGCTGGTGGCGCCTTCGCCCAGCTTACGGTGGATCTCGTACTTGCCTATCCTGTCCATTGTGCGACCTTTCAGGCGATGCGGCTGCGGGCTCGGGCGATGGCGGCCCGTACCTGGTTGGGGGCGGTGCCACCGACGTGATCGCGAGCGGCGAGGGAGCCGTCGACGGTCAGTACTTGGAACACGTCCGTGTCCAGACGTTCGACCGCGCCGGCCACATGGGCCATGGCGGCCTTGAGTTCGTCGAGGGGGATCTGGGGCAGGTCGCAGCCCTTGGCATCGGCAGCGCGCACGGCCAGCGCAACGGCCTCGTGGGCGTCGCGGAAGGGCAGGCCCTTCTTGACCAGGTAGTCGGCGAGGTCGGTGGCGGTGGCGTAGCCCTGGGTCAGCGCGGCCTGCATGGCCTCACGCTTGACGCGGACGTTGAAGACCTTCTCGCCGGTGGCGGCGTCGACGCGGCTGCCCATCATGTCGGCGTAGATGCGCAGGGTGTCGATGGCGGTGTCGGCGGAGTCGAAGAGGGGTTCCTTGTCTTCCTGGTTGTCCTTGTTGTAGGCCAGCGGCTGGCCTTTCATGAGGGTCAGCAGGGAGATCAGGTTGCCATTGGCCCGGCCGGTCTTGCCGCGCACGAGTTCGGGGACGTCCGGGTTCTTCTTCTGGGGCATGATCGAGCTGCCGGTGCAGAAGCGGTCGGCCAGGTCGATGAAGCCGACCCGCGGGCTCATCCACAGGATCAGCTCCTCGGAAAGGCGCGACAGGTGGGTCATCAGCAGGGACACGGCGGCGCAGAATTCGATGGCGAAGTCGCGGTCGGACACGGCGTCCAGGGAGTTGTAGCAGACCTCCTCGAAGCCCAGCAGCTCGGCCACGTATTCCCGGTCGATCGGGAAGGTGGTGCCGGCCAGGGCCGCGGAGCCGAGGGGCAGGCGGTTGACGCGCCGGCGGCAGTCGGCGAAGCGCTCGGCGTCGCGGCGGGTCATCTCGTAGTAGGCCATCAGGTGGTGGCCGAAGGTCACCGGCTGGGCCACCTGCAGGTGGGTGAAGCCGGGCAGCGGCGTGGCCGCGTGGTGTTCGGCCAGGTCGAGCACGGCCAGCTGGAAGTCGCGGATCAGGCCGAGGATGGTGTCGATCGCGTCGCGCAGCCACAGGCGGATGTCGGTGGCCACCTGGTCATTGCGGCTGCGGCCGGTGTGCAGGCGCTTGCCGGCATCGCCCACCAGGGCGGTCAGGCGCTTCTCGATGTTGAGGTGGACGTCCTCGTCGTCGAGGTTCCAGTTGAACTCGCCGCGTTCGATCTCGCCGGCGATCTGGGCCATGCCGCGCTCAATGTCGGCCAGGTCCTGGGGGGCGATGATGCCTTGCCGGGCCAGCATGGTGGCGTGGGCCAGCGAGCCGCGGATGTCCTGCGCGGCCATGCGGTTGTCGAAGAAGACGCTGGCGGTGTAGCGCTTGACCAGGTCGGACACGGGCTCGGAGAAACGGCCGGACCAGGCCTTGGCGGTGCCGTCCTGCGGCGCGGATTGATCTGCCATAATTCGGTGGTGCTCTCAGCGGTTTAAGGGGGCCGTCTTGCCCCGGGGAGAAACCCGTGGATTCAAGGTTTTGGCCCTGATAGTGACCCATGAGTATAAATCAAAACCCGCAGCGCGCCGGCCGTGCGGCGCATCGGCCCCCGCTTCCCGACTTCCGCAATCTCGGGGTGGTGCTGCGCGTGGTGGTACTCGTCAATGCACTTGCCATGGCGGCCGTGCTGGTGCGCAACGGGGAGTTTTCGCGCCTGGGCGGTGAGGTCCTCGACATGGCGCTGCGGGTCGAGTTTCCGCTCATCCTGTGCGTGGCCGCGCTGTTCCTGGCGGCGCCGCTGCTGCGCAGGCTGGCGCCGGTGGCGGGCCACGGTGTGACGCTGCTGCTGGTGCTGGGCGTGACCGCCCTGGTGCATGGGCTGATGGCGCCGCTGGGCGGCGATGCACTTTGGCCGGTGCTGTGGTCGCTGGTGGTGGCGGTCTGCGTGCTGGTCTATTTCCATCAGCGCAGTGCCGCCCAGGCGCCGGCCCTGGCCGAGGCCCGTCTGCTGGCCCTGACGGCGCGCATCCGCCCCCACTTCCTGTTCAACAGCCTCAACGGCGTGCTGGGCGTGTTGCGCGCCAATCCGCGGCGGGCTGAGGAGGCGTTGGAGGAACTGGCGGACCTGTTCCGCGCGCTCATGCAGGACAACCGGGAACTGGTACCTCTCAGCGAGGAGATCGCGCTGTGTGAGCGCTACCTCAGCCTCGAGCGCCTGCGCCTGGGCGAGCGCCTGCAGGTGCAGTGGTCGCGGGACGCGGAGGCCGAGGCGACGCTGGTGCCGCCCCTGCTGCTGCAGCCGCTGGTCGAGAACGCGGTGTATCACGGCATCGAGCCGGGCGCCGAGCCGGGCACGGTTTCGATTACCATCGCCCGGCGCGGCCCGGAGGTGCATATCGGGATCTCGAACCCCCTGCAGGATCCGGCTCGCCACCATGCTGGCAACCGCATGGCCCTGGACAATATCCGCGAGCGACTGATGCTGTTCTTCGATCTTGAGGCTTCCCTCGACACCTGGCAGGACGCCGGGGTGTATCACCTGCGGATCCGCCTGCCCTTCAGGAGCCGGCCATGAGCGACGGTCTTTGCCCGGCGCCGCTGGCCGTGCTGGTGGTGGATGACGAGGCCCCGGCCCGTGAGCGCCTGCGCGACGTGCTCGGGGACATCGCCAGCGAACAGCCCAACCGCGTGGTGGGGATGGCGGCCAACGGGGTCGAAGCCTTGTCGATGCTGGAAGGCGGCGGGGTGGACCTGATTCTCACCGACATCCGCATGCCGGCCATGGATGGCATCGAGCTGGCCCGCCATGTGGCCCGCCTCGACCCCGCGCCCGCGGTGATCTTCACCACGGCCTACGATGAGTACGCGGTGCGGGCCTTCGAGCTGGCCGCCGTGGATTACCTGCTCAAGCCGGTCCGCGCCGTGCGGCTGGCGGAGGCCTTGGCCAAGGCGCGGCGCCTGCATCCGCCGGCTGACGAGGTCCTGCGCCGCATGGCGCCATCGGCCCGCAGCCATTTCAGCGTCAGCGAGCGGGGGCGCATCCTGCTGGTGCCGGTGGCCGATGTGCTGTTCCTGAAGGCCGAGCAGAAATACGTGGTGGCGCGCACCGCCGAGCGGGAATACCTGCTGGACGAATCCCTGGTGCAGCTGGAGGAGGAGTTTCCCGGCCAGTTCCTGCGCATCCACCGCAACTGCCTGATCGCGCCCCGTCGCGTCAAGGGCGTGGCTCGCGCCACCACCGGGGAGGACGGCGAGGCGCACTGGGTGGTGCTGCTGGAAGGACTGACCGAACAGCTGCCGGTGAGCCGTCGCCAGTGGCCCCAGGTGAAGGACGCGCTGGGCGTGTGAGGCGCCCGCCCGTCGGTGGGGAACGTCGGGTTTTGCGGGTGTTCCAAGGGAGGCTCCCGTAGAATTGCGCCCCATGGAAAACCCCAGCACCGCCCCCTCCCTGCTCGCTTACCCCCGCTACCGGCCCGACCTGAAGCGTGCGCCTTTCCTGCCCATGTCCCGGGCGGAGATGGATGCCCTCGGCTGGGATGCCTGCGACATCATCGTCGTCACCGGCGATGCCTACATCGACCACCCCAGCTTCGGCATGGCGCTGATCGGCCGCACCCTCGAAGCCCAGGGCTTCCGGGTCGGCATCATCAGCCAGCCCGACTGGCAGTCCGCCGATGCCTTCCGTGCGCTCGGCAAGCCGCGCCTGTTTTACGGCATCACGGCGGGCAACATGGACTCGATGATCAACCGCTACACCGCCGATCGCAAACCCCGTTCGGACGACGCCTACACCCCCGACGCCTTGCCCGACAAACGGCCCGACCGTGCCGTGGTGGTGTATGCCCAGCGCGCCCGCGAGGCCTATCCCGACGCCAATATCGTGATCGGCAGCATCGAGGCCAGCCTGCGCCGCATCGCGCACTACGACCACTGGTCCGAGAAAGTGCGCCGCTCGGTGCTGCCTGACTCCAAGGCTGATCTGCTGATTTTCGGTTCCGGCGAGCGGGCCGTGCTGGCCCTGGCCCACCGTCTGGCCGCCGGCGAGCCCATCGAGTCCATCCGCGACCTGCGCGGCACTGCCTTCATGGTCAAGCCCGGCTGGCGGCCCGAGGGTTACGTGGAGGTGGATTCCGTGGCGATCGACCGTCCCGGCCCGGTCGAGCCTCATCCCGACCCCTATGCCATGGAGCCCGTGGGGGCGGCACCCGCGGCGGCGCAGGATCAGCCCGCTGCGCAGCCCATCCGCATCATCCCCGCCGCCGAGCGGGTGGCGGCCCGCAAGGCGGCCCGCGCCCAGCAGGTGATCCGCCTGCCGGCCTACGAGGTGGTGAAGGACGACAAGGTGATGTACGCCCATGCTTCGCGCACCTTCCACCTGGAGTCCAATCCCGGCAACGCCCGGGCCATGGTCCAGGCCCACGGCGTGGGGCCCGGCTGCCGCGACGTCTGGCTCAACCCGCCGCCGCTGCCGCTCAGCACCGAGGAGATGGACTGGGTCTTCGGCCAGCCCTACGCCCGGCGGCCGCATCCGGCCTACGGCGAGGCGCGGATCCCGGCCTGGGACATGATCCGTTTCTCGATCAACATCATGCGTGGCTGTTTTGGCGGCTGTACCTTCTGCTCGATCACCGAGCACGAGGGGCGCATCATCCAGAGCCGCTCGGAACAGTCCATCCTCAAGGAGATCGAGGAGATCCGCGACAAGACGCCGGGCTTCACCGGCACCATCTCGGATCTGGGCGGCCCTACCGCCAACATGTACCGGATGGCCTGCAAGGACCCCCAGATCGAGTCCTCGTGCCGCCGCCTGTCCTGCGTGTTCCCGGGCATCTGCGAGAACCTGGGTACCGACCATGGCCCCCTGATCAGCCTGTACCGCAAGGCCCGGGCGATTCCAGGGGTCAAGAAGGTGCTGATCGGCTCCGGCCTGCGCTACGACCTGGCGGTGCGTTCGCCGGAGTACGTCAAGGAGCTGGTCACCCACCACGTGGGCGGCCTGCTCAAGATTGCCCCGGAGCATACCGAGGAGGGCCCGCTCAACAAGATGATGAAGCCGGGCATCGGCACGTATGACCGCTTCAAGGAGATGTTCGAGCGCTTCTCGAAGGAAGCCGGCAAGAAGCAGCACCTGATCCCTTACTTCATCGCTGCCCACCCGGGCACCACCGACGAAGACATGGTCAATCTGGCCCTGTGGCTGAAGGCTGGCAATTTCCGGCTCGACCAGGTGCAGACCTTCCTGCCGACACCGATGGCCATGGCCACCACCATGTACCACTCCGGCAAGAACCCCCTGCGCAAGGTCTCGGCGGCTTCCGAAGCGGTGGACACGCCGAAGTCCGGTCGCCAGCGCCGCCTGCACAAGGCCTTGCTGCGCTACCACGACCCGGAGGGCTGGCCGCTGATCCGCGAAGCCTTGCGGGCCATGGGCCGGGCCGACCTGATCGGTGCCCAGCCCCGGCACCTCGTGCCGCGGGACCAGCCGGTGATCCTCGACCGGAGCACGACCGGCAAGGATCACACGGCGGGCCGCTCCCTCAAGAGATCGGAAGAGCACACGTCTGAACTCCAGTCACGAATCACCATC
>CALBTT010000206.1 GCA_937967645.1 uncultured Zoogloea sp. | reverse complement strand
GCCACCGCCGGATCGGCGAAGGTGAAGCGCTCCATCTCCTTGCAGGAGATGCACCAGTCGGCATAGAAGTCGAGCATCACCGGGCGGTTCGCGGTCTTCAGGACCTCGTCCAGGGCCTCCACCGAGGCCACGCGCTGGAAGCGGGTCTCCGCCACCGGTGCGGTGGCGGCCTGGGCGCGCAGGATGGCCAAGGGCTGCAGCGGATCCCGGGAGCCGGCCAGGGCGCCGATGAACAGCGCGGCGCCGGCCAGCAGGGCAATCACCCCCCAGCCTTTCCAGAAGCGTTGCCAGCCACCCGCGTGGGGCGGCAGCGGGTCGAGGGCGTGCAGATAGATGGCCGACACCAGCAGCAGGCCGGCCCAGGCCAGCATCGGGACGACGCTGGGCACCACCGGGGTGATCAGCCAGATGGCCACGCCCAGCAGCATCACGCCGAAGGCCCGCTTGACCCCTTCCATCCACGGGCCGGGTTTGGGCAGGGCGCTGCGGGCCAGCACGCCCACCACGATCAGTGGGGCGCCCATGCCCAGGGCCATGGTGAACAAGGCGGCGCCGCCGAGCAGCGCATTGCCGGTCTGGGCGATGTAGAGCAGGGCACCGGCCAGCGGCGCGGCCACGCAGGGGCCGACGATCAGGGCCGACAGAGCGCCCATCACGATCACGCCGCCGGGCGAGCCGCCCTGCTGGTGGTTGGCGGTGTCGGACAGGCGGCTCTGCAGGGCGGTGGGCAGCTGCAGTTCGTAGAAGCCGAACATCGAGAAGGCCAGCACCACGAAGATCACCGCGAAGCTGCCGAGCACCCAGGGGTTCTGCAGGGCCGCCGACAGCAGGGTGCCGGACAGGCCGGCGGCGACGCCCGCCGCGGTGTAGGTGAGGGCCATGCCCAGCACGTACAGGGCCGACAGGCCGAAGGCGCGTCCCTTCGAGATGGCGTGGCCGTGGCCGACGATGATGCCGGACAGGATGGGGATCATCGGGAAGACGCAGGGGGTGAAGGCCAGCAGCAGGCCGAAGCCGAAGAAGCTGGCCAGCACGGCGGCGGTGCTGCCTCCATCGAGCAGGCGCGCGATCTGGCCGGATTCGTCATGCTCGCCGCCGGCGCTGCCGAGCGTTGCCGCCGCAGCCTCCGGGCGGGACGCGGCCGGCGTGTCGGTCTGGCCGAGGGCCCGGGACAGGAAGCCGCCTTGCCCGCCGCCGCTGGCCAGGGCCACCTGGAGAGACTGGGTCTGGGGCGGGTAGCAGATGCCGATGTCGGCGCAGCCTTGGCTGGTCAGCTGCAGGGTGAAGGGTGGCTGGCCGGCGCTGAGGGGTACGGTGAAGCTCACAGCCTTGCGGTAGATCTCAACCTCGCCGAAGGCGTCGTCCTTTTTCGGCTTGCCCGGCGGCAGGGTGGGTTCGCCGAGGCTGATCCCGTCGGCGGCGACGCGGAAGCGGTGGCGGTACAGGTAGTAGCCATCGGCGATCTCGAAGCGGATCTCGACGGTCTTCTCGTCGAGGGCCCGGGCCGAGGCCTTGAAGGCCTGTTCGACCGGAAGGGGTTCCTGGGCGGAGGCGGGCAGGGCGGCCAGGCCCAGCAGGGCGAACAGGACGGCGAGGAGGAAGTGGGGCAGGCGGATCATGGAGGCGGCAGTGTGACAGCTCTACCCGGGGCCGTCCCCGGGCTGGATCAAGAAAAGAGGCTCAGGGCCGGTGGGCTCAGGGCTGGTCGGTGGTTTCGGCGGCGACCCAGGCCAGGTAGGCGGGCAGGCCCTCCTGCACTGGGATCGCCACGATCTCGGGAAGTTCGTAGGGATGCGCCTCGCGCAGCGCGGCCTGCAGGGCCGGGTAGGCGGCACGGGTGGTCTTGATCAGCAGCGGCTGCTCGGTGGCGGTTTCGACGGCGCCCTGCCAGCGGTACACCGAGGTGCACGGGGCCAGCAGGTTGACGCAGGCGGCCAGCCGCTGTTCGACCAGCAGGCGGGCGACCCGGCCGGCGCTGTCGGCGTCGGGGAGGTTGGTCAGCACCAGGAGGATGTCGTCAGGGGTGTGCATCGCGGGTCTCAGTTGAGCAGGCGGCGGCGGGTCAGGATCAGGGCCGTCCAGAAGGCCGCCACGGTGATCACCGCGAGCACGCCAAGGTGCAGGCCGATGTGACCGGGGATCTGGCCCAGCAGCAGGGGGCGGATCAGCTCGACGGCGTGGCTGAGGGGCAGGCAGGCGGCGACGGCGCGCAGGCCGTCGGGCAGTTGCCCCTGCGGAAAGAACACCCCGGAGAGCAGGGTCATCGGGGTGATGAAGAGGGTGAAGTAGTACATGAAGAAGTCGTAGCTGGGCGCCAGGGCGGTCATGATCAGGCCCAGGGCGGCAAAGCACAGGCCGGTCAGGAAGACCACCGGGATGGCGGCCAGGGCCAGCGGCGAGGCGGCGAACCCGAACACGGCGATCACCGCCAGGATGGCCGTGCCGGCCAGGCAGGACTTGCTGGCAGCCCACACAAGTTCGGCGGCGACGATGTCGTCGAGGGCCACCGGGGCGTTCATGATGGCCTCCCAGG
This sequence comes from uncultured Zoogloea sp., assembly GCA_937967645.1. Lineage (GTDB taxonomy): Bacteria > Pseudomonadota > Gammaproteobacteria > Burkholderiales > Rhodocyclaceae > Zoogloea. The sequence goes on along the minus strand of CALBTT010000206.1, from coordinate 6,823 downwards.
TCTTCTGCACGTGCATGCGCGAGAAGCCCGAGTACAGGGTCTCGAAGGTGGCCGCGTTCATGGTCGAGTAGGCCAGGGTGCCGCCGGCCAGGAAGGCGATGTAGGACACCCCTTCGACCTGGGGCACCAGCATGCCGAGGCCGTAGCCGAGGCCGAGCATGTAGATCACCGGGTCGGCCAGGTTGCCGACGATGGAGGGCAGGGCCAGCTTGCGCCACACCAGGAAGTTGCGCCGCCACACGGCGAACAGGCGCGGCGACAGGCGTGGCGGGGCGAGCAGGGACTGCGTGGCGGTCATCGGTTCAGGCATCGGACGGGGGCGGGGTGTCCCGCGGGATGCGGCGCAGCCAGGGGATGAAGTCCCGGTCGGCGCCGAGGGCGTGATGGTCCACCAGGTCGTAGGCCAGGAACTCGATCAGCTTCGAGGTGGGCAGGCTGCCGTGGGCGCTCTGGGTGGACAGGGCGTCGAGCTTGGCCGTCAGGATGCGGTGGGCCTTGGCATGCTGTTCGCGGCGGGGGTAGTCCACCGAGCTCAGGATGGCCTCCTCGTCGCGGAAGTGGCGGCTGGTGGCGCGGGCCAGGTCGCGGATGACGGCGTGGATCTCGGCCGCCGGCCGGGCCTCGCGGACCAGATGCAGCAGGCGGTTGGCCAGTTCGAAGAGGTGATGGTGCTGGGCGTCGATGACCGGGTCGCCGACGCAGTGGCCGTCGTCCCAGCTGAGGCGTTCGAGGCGGCTGCGGTGCTTCATGGCGCGCTCGTCGAAGGCGCTCTCGGGGGCGCTCACCACCCGGTTGCGGCCGGCGTTCTTGGCCTGGTAGAGCGCCTGGTCGGCCCGCGACAGCCACGTTGGCCAGTCGTCCCCGGCCAGGCACTCGGCCACACCGAAGCTGGCGCTCACCGCCCCGGCGGTCTCGAAGGGGCTGCTGCCGATGGCCTGCAGCAGCTTCCCGGCGAGCGTGGTGGCACCGGCCAGGGGGGTGCTCGGCAGCAGGATCACGAACTCCTCGCCGCCGTAGCGGCCAACCACGTCGAGGTCGCGGCATTCGATGCTCAGGCGCCGGGCAAACTCCACCAGCACCTGGTCGCCGACCAGGTGGCCCAGGCTGTCGTTGATGCGCTTGAAGTGATCGATGTCGGCCATGATCAGAGAGATCGGGTGGCCGAAGCGCCGGAACCGGTGCATCTCGCTGAGGGCGGCCTCCTCGAGCCGGCGCCGGGTCGGCAGGCCGGTCAGGGCGTCGGTGGTGGAGCGGGTCTCCATCTCGGCCAGGGCCTGGCGCAGGACTTCCTGGTGGGCGTCGCCATCGCTCAGGTCGATCAGGCACACCAGTACATGCCGGCCATGGGGGCACAGGCGCAGGCGCATGTGGCGGCGCCGGCCGTCGCTGCCCCGCAGGTCGGCTTCGATCCCTTCGTCACTGCCGGCCAGCGTGTGCAGGGGCGCGCCAGGGGCTGGGCTGTCGGTATCGGCGGCATGCAGGGTGCGTGACCACCAGGCGTCGAAGGCGCCGGCCGGTGTGCCGAAGTGCTCGAGAAAGGCCTGGTTGGTGGCGACGAACCGGCCACTTTCCTGGCTCACCAGCGCGAGGGCGACCGGCAGGCTGTCGAGCAGCGCCGTGCAATCGATGTCCGGAGGCAGGGTGAAGGGCGGCGGCATGATGGGTCAGGATAGGGGCGGTGCGTTGTGCTGTCCATGCCGACGGGCTGAGCGGCGCATGGCCCCGGCGTTCAATCCCGCAGCTCCCGGCCGGTGAGCTTGAGGAAGACGTCCTCCAGGTTGGCCGGGCGATGCAGGGTACGCAGGCCCGGCTGGTGGGCCAGGTGGGCGAGCAGGGGGGCGGCATCGTCGGTGTAGCAGAAGGCGGTCTCACCGCTGATCTCGCAGCGCCGGCTGAGGGCACCGGCGTGCCGGGCGGCCCAGTCCGCCGCGCCGCTGGCGCTCTGGCCGGCGCTGTTGTCCCATTCGCCGAAGACCTCGACCACCTGCGGCTCGATGTGTTCGGCGATGACGTCCCGCGGGCTGCCCTGGACGAGGATGCGTCCCTGGTCGAGGATGGCCAGCCGGTGCGCCAGGCGTTCCGCCTCGTCCATGAAATGGGTGGTCAGCAGGATGGTGGTGCCCTCGGCGGTGAGGCGGCGCAGGCGCTCCCAGATCAGGTGGCGGGCCTGGGGGTCGAGGCCGGTGGTGGGTTCGTCGAGAATCAGCAGCTCGGGCTTGTTCACCAGGGCCCGGGCCAGGGTCAGGCGCCGCTTCATGCCGCCGGACAGGGACTGGATGCGCGCGTTGTCCTTGCCCTCCAGACCGGCGAAGGCCAGCAGTTCGGGCACCCGTGGCCGGATCTCGCTGTCACGGATGCCGAAGTAGCCGGCGAAGACGATCAGGTTCTCGGCACAGGTGAAGTCCGGATCGAGGCTGTCGAGCTGGGGCACCACGCCAACCCGGGCCCGTGCCTCGCGGGCCTGGGCGGGCACCGGCAGGCCGGCCAGTCGGATCTGCCCGGCGCTGGGGGTGGTGAGGCCCAGGGCGCAGCGCAGGGTGGTGGTCTTGCCGGCGCCGTTGGGGCCGAGCAGGGCGAAGCATTCGCCGCGCCGCAGGCTGAGGTCCAGCCCGCGCACCACTTCCTTCGCATCGGCGCCCTGGCCGAAGCGTTTGACGAGGCCGCTGATCTCGAGGGGCATCAGGCGCTGGGCGGTGCGCTGGCCACGAAGGCGGGCCGTGCCAGCATGCCGGCGGCCCAGGCCGCCAGGGTCGGGTGGGTGCTGCGCCACACGAGTTGGCCGAAGCGGAAATCCAGGTAGCCGAGGGCGCAGGCGGCGGCGATGTCGCCGATGTTCGGGCGGGTGTCGCCCAGCCCCTTGCGGGCCACCAGGCGCGCCTCGAGGGCGGCCAGGCCGCGGTGGATCTTGGTGATCTGGCGTTCGATCACGGCGCTGCTCTGCTGCTCGGCCGGGCGGTTCATCTCGAGGAAGGCGGTGACCGCGGCGTCGGTGATGCCGTCGGCGAGGGCTTCGGTCTGGCGCACCGGCAGGGCGGCGCTGCGATCTGCGGGCAGCAGGGAGGGGCCGTCGAGGGTCTCCAGGTATTCGACGATCACCGGCGAGTCGTACCAGACCTCGCCATCGTCGGCCACCAGGGCCGGCACCTTGCCGAGGGGGTTGTAGTCGGGGACACGGGTCTCGGCCAGCCAGGGGATGTCCACCTCGAGGGTGCAGGGCAGGCCCTTCTCGGCGAGGGCCACCCGGATCTTGCGGGCATAGGGGCTGGTCAGGGAGGCGATCAGTTTCATGCGAGGGGCTCCCAGGCGCGTTCGATGATGCTGCGGATGATGTGCAGCTTGCCGTGGAAGAAGTGGTCGGCGCCGGGGACCACCACCACGGGCAGCTCCTGGGGTTCGGCCCACTCCATCACGTTGGCGAGGGCCACGGTTTCGTCCTTCTCGCCATGGATCACCAGGCTGTCCTTGGGCACCGGCAGCGTGGTGTAGCTGCGCGCGCCGGTGACCTGGCCGGCGGCGGTGCCGACCAGCACGATGCGTCCGGCCGGGGTCACGCCCTCGGCCAGGCGGGCGGCCACGCGGGTCTGCACGAAGGCGCCGAAGGAGAACCCGCCGAGCGCCAGCGGCAGGCCGCCCCAGCGGCTCTGGGCCCAGCTGATCACGGCCAGCATGTCTTCGGTTTCGGCGATGCCGTTGTCGTGCTCGCCGGCGCTCTTGCCGACGCCGCGGAAGTTGGGGCGCAGGGCCGCGTAGCCCAGGTCGCGGAAGACCCGCGCCAGGGTGTGGGCTACCTTGTTGGTGTTGGCGCCATGGAACAAGGGGTGCGGGTGGCATACCAGGGCGATGCCCCGGACGTGTTCAGGTGCGTCGATGATCAGGTCGATCGGGCCGGCGGGACCGCCGATCAGCACGCTTTCGGTGGTGGCGCGGCTCATGGTCAGATCTTCAGGCGTTCGACGATGCGGCCATGCTGGAGGTGTTCGGTGACGATCTCATCCACGTCGGTCTTGTCCACGAAGGTGTACCAGACGTTGTCGGGGTACACCACCAGCACCGGGCCCTCGTCGCAGCGGTCCAGGCAGCCGGCCTTGTTGATGCGCACCTTGCCTTTGCCCTTGAGGCCCAGGGCGGCCACCCGGTCCTTGGCATAGGCCTGCAGCTCGGCGGCGCCGTGGTTGGCGCAACAGGATTCGCCTTCGGCGCGCTGGTTGCAGCAGAAGAAGACGTGGTGCTTGAAGTAGCTCATCGGGGAACTCCGGATCGGGGCGGTTGCGTGACCGCGATTATCAATCAAAGCGCCCGCCGGCGTGTCAATGGCGAGGAGGGACGCGAGGGCTGCTGGCGCCCAGCAGGCCCAGATAGGCGAAGGTGGCGAAGGGCCACAGGCTGGCTGTGAGTTGGGTCAGGCCATGGAAGTTCAGGAAGTTGCCCTGGCTGATGAGTGCCGCATCGCTGGGCAGGAAGGGATTCTCAGGGGCCAGGTTGACCAGCGCGGTGCCTACCAGCAGCGCCATTCCGGCCAGCATGGCATGGCTGCGGGCCGGCAGCAGCAGGCCGATGCCGAGGCAGGCCGCCCCGGCGGCCAGGCCGATCTGCCCGCCCGGGGTGACCCAGTGCAGCGGATCGCCGGGGGAGAAGAAGGCGGCCGCGGCGAGACTCTTGGCGCCCAGCCCGAGCAGGATCAGCAGGGCCAGCGGCCAGGGGCTGAAGGCGCGCATCATGCAGCGGGCGGTGAGTCCGACGGCCAGCAGCTGGCTGGCGGTGATGGCGGCTTCGACCTTGACGAAGCGGGCCGGGTTGAATTGCAGCGGTGTGGGCAGATCGAACAGGCGGCGCAGGTCGCCGGTGGCGAACAGCAGGTTCTCGGGGGTGAGCAGGGTCAGCAGCCACAAGCCCATCAGGACCAGCCCGATCTCGCCGGGGTGACCAGGCACGATGCGGCGTTGGCGCCAGCGGGTGAGACCGCTGCGCGGGTCGAACAGGCGGTCGCCCCAGCGCCCGCCGGCCAGGGCGCCGAGCACACCGCCGAGGGTGTTGCAGCCCACGTCCACATTCGACGGTACCCGGCTGGGCAGGAAGTTCTGCAGGGTCTCCACCGACAGGCTCAGCAGGCAGGTCAGCAGCATCGCCAGGAATACCGCCCAGCTCCGCGGCAGGCGGCCCAGGGCGGGCACCAGGGCGAAGCTGAAGGGCACGATGCCGATCACGTTCACCGTCAGGTCCACCCAGGTGTAGTAACGGGGCCACGGCGCCTGCAGGAACTCGAAGACCGGCAGCCCCGGGTCGCGCCAGCCCGAAAAAGGGTGCAGGCAGGCGTAGACGATCAGTACGCCGATGGCGGCGGCGAAGTAGGCGGCGAGAGGCGAGCTGCGGCGTGGTGGAGGCATCGGCGGCATTCTAGCGCCACGGGGGGCGAAAGGCCTCTTGGTTGCCGCAGCCTGGACGGGCCCGACCCGGTTGGGTCGGGGTGATGGAGCTAGTGGGGCGCCGGGGATGCGCCCGGTTGGCCGGCGGCGAGGCGGGCCAGCAGCGGGATGCGGGCGATGAGGCCGTCCCAGTCCACCGCGTCGAGGGTGTTCTTGACCAGCAGGCCGAGGTCGGTCTCGCCCTCCATCAGCAGGCGCCGGCTGAAGAACAGGGTGTCCGGGTCTTCCTCGCGCAGGGCCAGGGCCAGGTAGTCGCGGGTGGTGGCCGAGAGGGTCAGGTCCGGGGCCTGGCTGTCGAGCAGCGGGCGGAAGCCCCGCGGGCCGAAGGTGAAGCGCAGGGCCAGGCCGGCGTCGGTGACCTTCAGCAGCACGCGCTTGCCGGTGAGGGGCGCCAGGACATCGCGGGGCAGCAGGCGGTCGAGGGCCAGGTTGAGGCCGGCCACCAGGGCCAGGGTCGGCGGCAGCTGGGGCAGGCGGCTGCCGATGCGGGCAAAGGGGCTGGGCAGGGTGAAGGTGGGGATCTTCATGGGCGGGCTCCGAAGGCCGGGTTCAGGCGGTGACCAGCTGTTCGACCCCGGGGCGGCCGTGCCAGAAGCCGTTGCAGGGCTCGGCGGGCAGCAGGGGGCGGGCACGTTGCAGGGCCGCGGCGGGGGTGGCCAGCCCGTCGAGGGTGTCGCGGAACAGCTGGATGATCTCGCCGGTGTGCTGGCCCTGGGGGCTGATGCGCAGGATGCCGAGGCCGTCGGCGATCACCGCGGGCAGGTCGGGCAGCAGGGTGTGCACCTGGGCCGACTGGGTCTGGATGCCGTTGAGGGTCAGGAAGGGCTGGCCCTCGCGGGTGTTGAGGGGAATGCCGTCGGCAAACTGCAGGCAGCGGAACTCGCAGGTGTCCTTCTGCAGGTTGAAGTGGCGGGCTGTGAAGCAGCGCGCCGAGTAGGCCAGGGGCAGGCGGCCGTGGGCGAAGACCTCCACCTCCATGGGGGCGTCGAGGCCGGCGCGCAGGGCGGCGATCTGCGCCCGCGACATCTCCGGCGGGGCCGCCCAGCGGGTGGCGCCGAGGCCGGCGAAGAGGTTCAGGGTGGCTGGGTTGAAGATGTTCAGGGTGGGGCCGGCGACCCAGCCGGTGGCCTGCACGTCGGCGGCGCTGAGCAGGCGGACCGCGCCCATGTCGTTGGCTTCGACGCGGAAGCGACCGTTGGCGACGATGCGGCGCAGGGTCTTCAGGTCGGACTCCGACTCCACCAGCACCTGGCTGGACAGCACGACCTCCTTGCCGGCATCGGCGAGGGTCTCGGCCACTTCCAGCCAGTCGGGCAGGCGCAGTTCGTGGCGGCGGGAGCAGACCGTCTCGCCGAGGTAGACGATGTCCACCGGGGCCTCCGCCATGTCGGCGTAGAAGG
>CALBTT010000205.1 GCA_937967645.1 uncultured Zoogloea sp. | reverse complement strand
CCGTGCGGCCCTCAGGTCGTCATCGCGCGCACGGACCCCGGCACGCCCCCGCACCGGCGACCCCCGCACGGACACCTCCGGCAGCGGCTCTCCGCCAGCCATCGGGGCCCACACGCCATCGTGCGGCGTCCTGAGGTCGCGTTGCTCCGTGGCGAGCAGGATGAGGTCAACGCGCTTGATCTCGGCGGGCAGCTTCGGCGGCAGGCCGAAGCGCCTGAAAATCTCGGCCTCGACACGCTGCTCGACCACCTGATAGTCGGGAAGCAGGGCCTTCAACGGCTTGACCACATCACCCACGAACGCCTCACTGGCATCGTGGAGCAGCCCCGCGAGCGAGTTGTCGAACGACACCAAGCGGCTTGCCAAGACGCTGTGCTGGGCCACCGAGTAGAAGGTCTTGCAGTGCCCCGCGAAGCGACACACATGCGACAGCGCATGGGCAATCTCTTCAATGCCGAACCGGCTTTGCTCGGGATGGATGAAGTCGAAGTAGTGACCAGAGATGGTCAGGATGTCAGGACGCATCGGTAGCTCCCTCGTCTGCGACGACGGCCGCACGCTGCGGCCGGAACGCCTTGATAACGGTCAGCAGGACGGCCACGCCGCAGAGCAGTACCGCCACCAGCACGACATGCCGCAGGTCAGTGCGTTGCGCACTGAGCCGCTGCCATTGCCACACACCCACAGCACCCGTGAGCAGCCACGGGACGCACGCCCAGAACAGGGCGATGAGTCGGGACACCAGACCCGGCGAGCGCCGGACTTCATTGCTTTGCATGACCATCCTCCATGCCGTGATGAACGCGGGGACGCTTCGCGTCAGCCGCCGCTCTCCACTGGCTCAATTTCGTCCACGGCCACGCAGAAGGCGCGATCCGTGATGTGTTCGTGGGATACCGAGATGCAGTTGAGAAAACCGCTACTCACCTTTCGGACGATGAGTTCTTCGCCCTTGCTCGCGCAGTGCTCGACGCCCATGCCGTCGTCACGCAGATCGTTGAGCATGTCGATCTTGGCCCGCACACGCTGGCCGACGACCGGCACCCAGTCGGCAGGCGTGCTCATGCTTGCGTCCTGATGAACTGCGAAACGAGCTTGCCGTCGATCTGGTGGAACACCACCAGCCCACGGCCCACCTCGACCACCTTCACGGATTCCAGCGGCGCAGGAGCGCGCAACGCGACAGGCGCAGGCATGTGAGCCGGGGCCACGGTGACGGTCGGCGGCAGCGCAGCCGTCGCCACCATGAACAGCCCGGCAGCAGCAGCCATCACGCTACCCATCATCGCGGGCGGAACCGCGATGGCGGCCAGCAGCACGAGCAGGCCAAAGACGATGTTCGTGATCTTCATGACCTCACCCCTTCGCCAGCACTTTGCGGTCGCCATTCGTGCCCATCGCGGACACGGCCTTGTTCTGCTCCATCGCTTCGAGCAGCCGGGCGGCGCGGTTGTAGCCAATGCGCAGGTGACGTTGCACCAGCGAGATCGAGGCACGCTTCTCAGCGATCACCAGCTTCAAGGCTTGGTCGTACAGCGGATCGTCCTTGCCGTCGCCAGAGAACGGCGCAGGCGCAGCGTTCGTGTCGGCCTCGGGCGACGCCTCCTGTGAGGCTTCGCCAGCGCCCTCGCCTTCCATGTCGAGGTGCTGCTGCGAAGCGGCGGCCACGGCCGCTGCGTCGGCGTTGTCCTTCGCAGCCTTGGCTTCGGTCACGGCACCATGCGCCTTCACCAGTTCGAGGAACGATGCAGCATCAACCTCGATCTTCTTGCCTTCGAGTTGCGCGGGTTCCAGACCCTCGAACTCGGCCAGCATCCGGCGCGTGCCCTTGTCCAGCTTCGTGACAACCGTCTCCACCGAGCCGATCACGCTGGTCACGATCTTGCGCGGCGGCGTCCAGCCCTTCACTGCGCCACGGGTCACGGCAGTCTTGCCGCGTCCGGTGGCCTCTTCGAGCTTGCCCAGCAGGAACTCGCCAGCCTTCTCACGATGCTCACGGATCGCTTCGATGGCAGCGTAGGCGGCGACCTTGCCTTCACGCACCAGCTTGTGGACATCGTGGTCGGCATTCGCCAGCAACAGCATCTGCTCGACGTGCGATGCGGTCTTGCGCATCCGCGTCGCGATCTCGCCGTTGCTGTGACCCATGCGGTTCAGTCGCAGGTAGCCCAGCGCCACGGCAAGCGGCTTGAGCTTCAAGCCCTCGGCCGAGCGCAGCATGACCTCGACGCGCTCCACGTCGTTGCCCTTGAAGGGCACCGTGTCCACGGATACCAGTTCCGCACCACGCGAGATGGCGAGCAGCGCGCCGCGACGGCGGCAGTGGCCCTCGATCACGAGGATGTTGCCCTCGGAATCGGTACGCACCACGAGCGGCGGCACGTAGCGGCCGTGCGTGTACGAATCCGCGAAGCCTTCGATGTGCTCGATGACTTCGGGATCGTCGTAGTCCCGGAGGTTGAAGCCCTCTTCCTCACGCAAGAGGCTGGGATCGACCTTGAAGTAGGTCGTCTTGTTCACGCCCTCGACGCTTTTATCTTCGGCGAGGGACTTGAGGCTGATCGTCTGGGTTGCCATTCACTCTCTCCTGTCTAGTGGCGTAGACCAACAAACCGTTGTTCAGTGTGGATCACTGTACCTACAGGACTTGCCTTTGTCAAGCATATAGTCCATACTTTTTTCAGCGCGTCAGATCGCCGCCTCACCGCAATGCGTTCTGCCGACGTGCAAACCGGCCCATTCGACTCTGCGACACCTTGTCCATAGTCGGCCAAGCCGGACAACAGCAACGATGCGGCCAGAGCCGCGATGAAAGGTGATCCCATGACCCAAGCAGCCACAGCCAGCGAGCGCGCCCCGCGTCGCAGAGAGCGAACCACCTACGAACTGGACGACGGCATCTCGATCCGGTGCGTCAACACCGCAGAGCGCAACGGCTTCACCCGCCGCATGGCGGACGGGTGCCAGATCGACCTGCGCAACGGCGGCGGCACGGTCGGGTGCCCGGACTGCCCGTACAAGCAGCAGTCCCAAGCCCCTCGCGTCGCGCTGCAATAAGGACTACAATATCACTTTCGCCGCGCTGGTTTTTAGGCCGAATGCCAACACCCGCAAGGCATTCGGCCTTTCCGCGCCTGTGATTGTAGATGGACTGTAGTCACGTCATAATGACACGGCTCCACTTTATCGGCCAGAAAGGATGCCAATGCGAATAACACCGGATACAGCGCCGATCAATGGCTTTCCCACGAAGCCACCAGTCATCGTTGCGGACTGGCAAGCGTTTTGCGCGTGGGCCAAAGAGGCGGGCTACG
>CALBTT010000204.1 GCA_937967645.1 uncultured Zoogloea sp. | reverse complement strand
AGAAATGGCAGCATAAGGGCGACCGGTTGGAAGGCGGAAAACGTGGGGCACCTCAGGCCGAGAGCGTCTGCTGGGCTTCATTGCGAGGCGTCACGAAGCGCATGCTGGGCCGACTGGCCGCTTCGCAGATCGCCTGCGCGTCGTTGAAGTCGTTCTTGTTGCCCTGCACGAAGGGCTTCACGAACTGCGGGGAAATCAGTTTGGCGGTATGCCCCAATCCCGCCAATTGACGCGCGATCCAGTGGGCGCCGGCACAGGCTTCCATCACCACCGTGCAGGCGGGGACGTTCGCCAGTTGACCCAGCAGCTGGCTACGCGTGAGTCTCTTGCGAAACACCATTCGGCCCGCCGCATCCTGCGCATGCAGGTGGAAGCTGTGTTTGCCCAGATCGATCCCGATCAGTGTCACGATGCTCATGATGGCCTCCCCAAAAAGCAAAATCCCTACTCAGCGTAGTCCGCTGGGTAGGGATCGGGCTGACCATCTCATTAACGCCCGGACAACCGGGCGTTTTTTCCGAGCACCCAAGCGGTCAAATCACCGCATCAAGATCTCGGTTCTGGCGATTCAGGCAGGCAGCCGCAAGGCCACCCGCCCGCACTCTCAGAACGAATACTTCATCACCAGCGACAGCTGATCCCTGTCGGTCAGCGGCCGGAACTCGCGCATGTTCGCCACTTCCGCATTACCGAAGTAGCCCATGTAGGTCAGGCCGACCTGGAGGTTGCGCTGGTAGGTGAAGTTGGCGCCGATGCTGGCGCGCATGTCGCCTTCGCCGCCGACGCCGCCGGTGATGGTGCGGCCCTTGAGCTGGCGGGAGAGGCTGATGGGAACGCTGAGATCCCAGCCTTCGATGATGCCCGGGTAGCCGAGGCTGAGGGTGCCGGACGCAGCGAGGCCGTAGTTGGCGCCGAAGAACAGCTCCTTGCTCTTGGGGAAGATGGTGGCGCTGGCGGCGCCCGGGGCGTTGACCTCCTCGACGCTGCCGATGGTCACGTAGGCGACTTCGGCAGTGAGGGTGGTCTGGTCGGCCAGGGCGGTGCGTTCCAGGTTCCAGATGGTGTTGAGGTTGGCCTGGAAGATGTCGCCGCGGGTGGGCGTGGGCAGGTAGCTGCTGGCGGCCTGCGGCGCACGCGGGTTGACCAGGGTCTTCACCAGCACCGGGGCGCCCTGCTTGTACGACAGTTCGCCGGCGATGGAGGCGGCCCCCACCGAGGTGCTGAAGGTGGCGCCGATCAGCTTGATGTTGTCGAAGTAGCGGACGTTGTAGAGGCCACCGCCCAGGGCGCCGGAACTGGTGTTGAAGGCGTTGATGACCGGCAGCGGCGAGCGGTCGTGGTAGTTGAGGTAGTACAGGCCGACTTCGGTCTCCTCGGTGAGGCGGTAGCGGCTGCCGACGCCCCACTGCGGGGTGTTGCCCGGGTCGATGTCGCGACCGCGCTGGCCGTAGGAGCACACGGAGCGCCCACCCACGGTGCGGTAGGGCTGCAGGCAGGTGCCGCCGGGGCCGGTGGAGTCGGCGCTGCTCAGGAAGGAGCCGGGTGCCGGGGCGATGGTGGTGTGGAAGCCGAACTGCATGTGGCCGAGCAGGGACCAACGGGACGACATTTCGATCTGGGCCGAGACCTGGTCTTCGGGGAGCAGCTGGTCCTTGGTCTCGGTGCCGACGATGCCGGTCTTGGTGCCGTCGGCAGGGCCCTGGGCCAGGGAGATGCTGGGGAAGAACAGGCCTTCGCCCCACGATACGACGTGGCGGCCGAGGCGCACGTTGGCACGGCGGCCGTTGCCCAGGTCGTAGGTGTCGAAGACGTAGGCGTCGAGCAGACGGGTGTAGCCCCCGTGGAAGCGGCGGGCGTCGCGGGTGAACTCATCCACCGCGCCCGGCTTGTTCACCGGCCCGCTGTTGTCGTTGGTCTGGTGATAGACGTCGTCGTAGAAGGTGGAAGCCGACAGCACCAGGCCGTTGACGCCGTTGGTATAGCTGGTGTCGAGCAGCAGGCTGAGGCGGTTGGCGGTGAGGCTGCCCTTGTCGAAGTTGTTGTTGCCGTCGTTGCCGCCGGAGTAGGCGGAGATCTTCGGGTCACGGTTCTCCATGCGGGTGGAGAGCGTGTAGGTGGAGTTGACGCGCCAGTCGAGCTTGTAGCCGTTGTCGAACTCGACGGCTTCGCCAGCGAAGGCCGGGGCGGCAAGGCCGGCGCCCAGCAGGGCAATGGCCAGCGGGCGCAGCGTGGTGTGCAGTGTCATTGTGTTTGTCTCCCTGAGCTGAGCAAGGTCAGTTGCCGGCGGAGCGCAGGGCGGCCGGGGTGAATTGGTCTGCGTTCATGTCGCCCTTGTTGAGGACGGGGCCGATGTCCCGCTCCTGGAACAGGTTGTAGGCCACATAGCTGCCGGAGTTCAGGTCGTGGTAGAAGCTGGTGCCGGCGTGCCACGCGTTCAGGTCGAAGGCGTAGTAGTAGTTGATCACCGCGTGCTGCCACAGCTGGCCGCGGGTGTCGTAGTAGTCGCTGGCCACGGCGTGCCAGGTGTCCTCGTCGATGAACATCACGCGCTTGCCGAAGGGGTGGCGGAAGCCGTCCTTGAGCTTGCCCTCGAGCACCCACACGCGGCGCAGCTCGTAGCGCTGCATGTCGGGGTTGGGGTGGCCGGGCTTGAGGAGGTCGGCGTACTTCAGGCCCTTCTCATGCACCTTGTAGGCGTTGGCGGGGATGTACATCTCGCGCTTGCCGTGCAGCGACCACTCGTAGCGGTCCGGCGCGCCGTTCATCAGGCGGTCCTGGTCGATGGTGAGCTTGCCGCCCGAACCGGCCAGCGGGGTGTCGTAGCCGTACTGCGGCAGCTGGCGCACGCGGCGGGTGCCCGGGTCGTAGTTCCAGGCCAGGCGCTTGCCCTTGGCAAAGTTCACCGGCTCGACCGAGGTGGTCATGCTGCCCTTGTCGCGCTCGGGCAGCAGGGTGCCGGTCATGGCGTAGGCCATGGTGCCTTCCATCGGCTTGCCCAGGTTCTCCGGCGAGGTGACCACGCTCAGGCTCTTGTTGGACTGGCGGCCCCAGGTGACGACGCCCTTCGAGTTCACGTCGGCGATGTCGCGGGCCAGGTTGTTCTCGGTGAAGGCGCGGTACGGGAAGTTGTGGTTGGCCAGCACTTCCATCGCGGTCTTGGGGATCGGGAACGGGACGGCGCCCATCACCCCGGTGAAGCCGAAGCCGTTGTCGATGAGCTCGGCCTCGCGGGCGTTCTTCTTGGCGAGGTCGCAGATCTTGTCGGGGTAGCGGAACTCACGGCGGCCCTGGTAGACCGGGATCTTGTAGGTGTTGGGGAAGCGGGCCAGCAGCGCCTTCTGGCCGTCGCTGAGGCGCGCGGCGTACTGGGCGGCGTTGGCCTGGGTGATCACGAACAGCGGCTTGTCGGCGGCAAACGGGTCCACCGGGTGCTGGCCGACATGGGGCGTGTACTTGATGCCGGGAGGCGTTCCGAGCCATTTGCCGGAGAAGGCAGGGATGGTGCCGTCCTTGTTGGCGCCGGCTTCTGCGCCAACACAGGTCAGTTCCTTGCCGAGTTTGGCGGCGTCAGCCTCTGTCACCTTGGCGCTGACGTTTGCGGCAGCGAGCGACAGGGCCAGGGTCGTGATTACGGGGACCCATGGCTGGGTATTCTTCATTTGGGAGTCTCCTTCCGGGTGCGAATGGCTTCTTGAGCGGAATGGTTGTTGTGCAGATGAATTGCCTGGGCAGGCGGGTGAGGCGCCCTCGCTTCATCTGCGGCCATTCTTCGTGGAAGCCGCAAGCCGATCATCGTCCGAGAGGACTAGCCGGCCCCCTTGCGGGGTCGGCGGAAACCCCCGGCCAAACGAACACCGCCCCACGGGCCCCCGCCCAAGCGGGAGGCCTCGTGGGGCGGCGTTGATCCAGCCGGCCGGCGCAGGGGCCTACACGCTGTCCGCCAGGCACTCCCGTTTCAGGTCGCCCTTCAGCAGCTTGCCGGCGGGGTTGCGGGGCAGGGCGTCCTGGCGGATGAAGATGCGCGCCGGCACCTTGTAGCCGGCCAGGTGGGCGGCCACGTGGGCCTGCAGTTCGGCCTCGCTCACACGGCGCCCTTCGCGCACCACCACGGCGGCGGCCACCGCCTCGCCGGTGCCTTCGTCGGGCATCGCAAACACCGCCGCCTCTTCGAGGTCCGGGTGCTGCAGCAGGCACGACTCCACCTCGGCGGCGGCGATCTTCTCGCCGGAGCGGTTGATCACGTCCTTGATCCGGTCCACCACATACAGCAGGCCCTCGTCGCTCACGTAGCCCACGTCGCCGGTGTGGAACCAGCCGCCGCGCATGGCCTCGGCGGTGGCCACCGGGTCGTTCCAGTAGCCCTTCATCACGGTCACGCCGCGCAGGCAGATCTCGCCCATGCTGCCTTGGGGCAGGGTGTTTCCGTCGGCGTCCATGATGCACAGGTCGACGATCGGCGAGATCAGCCCCGACGAGCGCGGCGCGTGGCGGAACACCGAGCCGGAGGCCGCCGACGCGACGCCGTTGCTCTCGGTGAGGCCGAAGCCGATGCCCGACATGTCGCCCTGGGGGCGGCCGAGGACTTCGTCGATGGCGCGCTGGGGCAGGCCGGCACCGCCGAAGCCCAGGCCCGCCAGGCTGCCGGTGACGGCCGGGTCGTCGAAGCGGGGCTCGGACAGCAGCTGCAGCACCATAGCCGGCGCACCGTTGAACTGCGTCACCTTGTTCTCGGCGATCAGCTCGAGGGCGGTGGCCGGGTCCCAGCGGTGGGTGAACAGCAGGCGGCGGCCGTTGCGCAGCGCGTTGAGCAGCTGGGCATGCAGGCCGCTCACATGGAACAGCGGCACCGCGGTGAGCGTGGTGGGCGCGAGGCCGCGGGCCATGATCCTGGCCACCGCCTCCGGCGAGCTCATGCCCGACACCGCGCCGATGAAGTCGATGTTGAACAGCGCCTGGCACACCGCTCGCTGGGTGGACAGCACGCCCTTGG
>CALBTT010000203.1 GCA_937967645.1 uncultured Zoogloea sp. | reverse complement strand
CACCGAGATCTACACTCTTTCCCTACACGACGCTCTTCCGATCTGGCCGGGGGCAAGGACAACCTGGCCCGCCTGTTCGCCCACCTGCTGGACGGCAAGCCCCTCCCCCCACCCCGCCCCGAAGCCACCCTGCGCCTGCGTGTCGGGGATCAGGAGCGCCTCGATGGTGACGCCTGGAAGGCCGGTCTGCTGCCGGCTGGCCCGGCCCTCGCCGTGCTCGACCTGTCCAACATCGAATCCGGCAGCGCGGCCGCCCTGTGCGCCGAATCCCGCCGCCAGGGCCTGCCCTGCGCCGAAGTGCTGACCCGCTGGGGCGGCAGCTCCCGGGAGGCGGTGGAGCGCCTGCCCGAGCTGCTGGCCCCGGCGCGGCCCGCCGCCCTGGTGGTCATCCAGGACTTCGTTGTCGGGGCGGCAGAAAACCGCGAGGCCGTCACCGAAGCCTTCGGCAAGCTCGACGTGCCGGTGCTCAAGGCACTTCGCCTCACCGAGCGCAGCTCCACCCAGTGGCGCCTGTCGGCCGAGGGCCTGCCGGTGGATTCCGTGCAGTACCGGGTGGCCCTCCCCGAACTGCAGGGCATCGGCCAGCCGGTGGTGATCTCCGCCGTGGGCGCCGGCCGCATCGACCCGCAGACCGGCATCGAACTGCGCCGCACCGAAGTCATCCCCGTCGAAGTTCAGCGCCTGGTGAGCCGCGTGCTGCGCTGGCAGCAACTGCGCGCCAAGGCCAACGCGGACAAGCGCCTGGCCGTGATCTACTACAACCACCCGCCGGGACGCCAAAACATCGGCGCCGACAACCTGGACGTACCCGCCTCGCTGTTCGGCCTGCTTCAGCGCCTCAAGGCCGAAGGCTACGACACCGGCGAGCTGCCGGACTCCGCCGAGGCCCTGCTCGACCAGATCATGGCCCACGGGGTCAATCTGCCCGAGGACAAGGCCGCCCTGCGGGAGCTGGCCCGCACGGTGCAGAGCGTCCCCGCCGCCGACTACCGGCGCTGGTTTGCCACCCTGCCGGAGCGGGTCCGTGGAGAGATGGTGTCCGGCCCCCTCGGCCGCCTGCACGCCGAGGTGCTCGAAGCCGAGCAGGCCGGCGAACGCAGCCTGGGCCGCAAGCGGGTGGAAACCGCCATGAAGGAGCTCCACCACCTCGCCGAAGGCGCCGACCACCCCCGCCGGGCCGAGGTCATCGCGGGGCTGCGCGAACTCGAGAGCGGCTATCGCGACTGCCTCGCCGACGCCCCGCGGCGCAGCTGCGCCAGCCTCTCCCGCCTGGCCCTGCGCCTGGTCGAACACGGCATCGAAGGCCTCCGCGGGTGGGGCCCGGCCCCCGGCAAGGTGATGGTCAGCGACGGCCGCCTGCTGGTGCCCGGTCTGCGCTTCGGCAAGATCTTCATCGGCCCGCAACCGCCGCGGGGCTGGGAGGTGGACGAGGAACTGCTCCACGCCAACACCAGCGTACCGCCGCCGCACCAGTTCCTCGGCTTCTACCACTGGATCCGCGACGTATTCCGGGCCGATGCGGTGGTGCACCTGGGCCGTCACTCCACCTACGAATTCCTGCCCGGCAAGGCCGTCGGCCTGACCGCCGACGACTACCCCAGCCTGATCGCCGCCGACCTGCCGGGCATCTACCCCTACATCGTGGATGGGGTCGGCGAAGGTATCCAGGCCAAGCGCCGGGGCCTCGCGGTGATCGTCGACCACCTCACACCGCCGCTCTCCGCCACGCCGCTCTACGACAAGCTGCTGGAGCTGCGCCAGGTGGTGGAGAGCTTCGAGGCCGCCAACAGCGAGAGCCTCAAGGCCCAGGCCGCCCAGACGATGCGCCGGCAGGTGACCGCCCTCAACCTGCGGGCCGAGCTGGAAGCCTCCATGGCCGACGTGCTGGAAGTGCGCGGCATCGGCTTCGAGGACGCCGATGACGACCTGCTGGCCCACGAGGTCGGCCACTACCTCACCAAGCTGCAGGAGAAGTTCATGCCCCACGGCCTGCACGTTTTCGGGCAGGCCTGGACGCCGGAATCCCTCACGCTGATGGCCGACTCCATGGCCCAGGTGGCCGGCGGCTACGACGAGGACATCGCCCGACGCCTGGCCGACTCGCCGCGCCTGGAAATGGAAGGCCTGCTCGCCGGCCTGGCCGGCCGTTTCGTACCGCCGGGCAAGGGCAACGACCCGCTGCGCTCGCCCGACGCCCTGCCCACCGGACGCAACTTCCACGCGGTGGACGGCGACATCCTGCCGACCCGCCTCGGCTACGCCCTCGGTGCGCGCCTGGCCGGGCAAGCCCTGGCCCGTCCGCGCAAGGCGGCCGACGGCGTGGACAGCGACGCGGTGATCCTGTGGGCCTCCGACGCGGTGCGCGACGAGGGGGCCATGGTCGCCTTCTGCCTGTCCCTGCTCGGCGCCGAACCGGTATGGAACGCCCGCGGCATCGTGACCGATGTGCACCTGCAGCCTGACACCCCGCGGCGCGACGTGATCGTCACCACCTCGGGCCTGTTCCGCGACCTCTACCCCAACCTCCTCAACCAGATCGACCGGGCCGGCCGGCTGGCCCTGGCCGCCTCGGGCGAAGTACTGGTGCGCCAGCACCCCGAGCTGGCCGAGGCCCTGGCGGCGGCCCTGGCGCCCCTCGGCAAGGTCGTGCAGGGCAGCCAGCCCCTCACCGACAACCTGGTGGCGCGGGCCTGGCTGGCCCGTACCGCGCAGCTCGCCCGCAACGGCCTGCCCACCGTGGGCGCCGGCCGGGCCGCCGCCCTGCGCATCTTCGGCGACGCCCCCGGGGCCTACAGCGCGGGCGTGAACCGCCTCGCCGAGCGCTCAGGCGCCTGGCGCGAGCGGGAGGAACTGGGCCGCGTCTACCTCAAACGCATGGGCCATGCCTACGGCCTCGACAGCACCGGCGATGCCGCCCACCAGGCCTTCGAGACAGCCCTCGCGGGGGTTGCCCGCAGCTACCACGGGCGGGCCAGCAACCTCTATGGCCTGCTCGACAACAACGACGCCTTCGACTATCTGGGAGGGCTTTCGGTCGGTGTCGAAACCCTCACCGGCCGCCGCCCTGAGGGCCTGATCCTGCAGCACGCCGACCCGGCCCACCCGGCCGTCGAGCCCCTCGCCACCGCCCTGCTGTCGGAGCTGCGGGGCCGCTACCTCAACCCCGAGTGGCTCAAGCCCCTGATGAAGCATGGCTACGCCGGCGCCCGCACGATGGGCCAGGAGTTCCTCGAGAACCTGTGGGGCTGGCAGGTGACCCGGCCCGACCTGATCAAGCAGTGGGCCTGGGACGAGGTCAAGGAAACCTGGTTCGACGACAAGCAGAAGCTCGGCCTGCCGCGCTTCCTGTCCCAGGGCCACAACGCCCACGTCAAGGCGCAGATGCTGGCCATCTTCATGGTGGCCGCCGAAAAGGGCTTCTGGCAGGCGGACGAGCCCACCCTGCGCCAGATGGGGGGCGAGCTGGCCCGCCTGGTGGCGAAGAACGGCCTGCCCGGCAGCGGCCACACCGCGCCCAACCACCCCATGTGGACCTGGCTGGCGCCGCGCCTCGAACAGGCCGACGCCGACGCCCTCGGCGTGGCCCTGGCACGGGCCCGCGGCGAGCT
>CALBTT010000202.1 GCA_937967645.1 uncultured Zoogloea sp. | reverse complement strand
TGATCACAGGAACACTGTCGTTGCCAGGGGTGACCGTCACCGTAATCGCCTGGCTGGCGGTGCCGCCGGCGCCGTCACTGACCTGCACGGTCACGTCGTAGACGTTGTTGCCACCGGCATCGGTCGGCGCCTCGAAGTCCGGAGCCGTGATGAAACTCAGGGCGCCAGTGTTGGCGTCGATCTGGAACTTCGCGGCATCGGCACCACCGAGGATGCTGTACGTCAGCGTCTGCGGCGGCTGGTCGGCGTCGGTGGCGGTCACGGTCAGCACGGTCGTGGTGTTCTCGGGAACACTGGCGGTGGCACTGCTGGTGATCACAGGAACACTGACATTGTCGGGTGTGACGGTCACCGTGATGGCCTGGCTGGCCGTGCTGCCGGCGCCATCGCTGACCTGAACGGTCACGTCGTAGACGTTGTTTCCACCCACATCGGTCGGCGCTCCGAAGTCCGGGGCGGTGATGAAGCTCAAGGCGCCAGTGTTGGCGTCGATCTGGAATTTCGCGGCATCGGCACCGCCGACGATGCTGTAGATCAGGGTCTGAGCCGGGAGGTCCGCATCGGTAGCAGTGACGGTCAGCACGGCGGAGGTGCTCTCCGCGACGCTTGCTGTGGCACTGCTGGTGATCACCGGGAGGTTGTCGTTAACCGGCGTGACCGTGACTGTAATGGCCTGGCTCGCCGTTCCGCCGGCACCATCGCTAACCTGCACGGTCACGTCGTAGACGTTGTTGCCACCCACATCGGTCGGTGCTTCGAAGTCCGGAGCCGTGATGAAACTCAGCGCGCCAGTGTTGGCGTCGATCTGGAACTTCGCGGCATCGGCACCACCGACGATGCTGTACGTCAGCGTCTGAGCCGGGAGATCGGCGTCGGTGGCGGTCACGGTCAGTACGGCCGTGGTGTTCTCCGCGACGCTCGCCGTGGCGCTGCTGGTGATCACTGGCACGTTGTCGTTAACCGGCGTGACCGTGACTGTAATGGCCTGGCTGGCCGTGCCGCCGGCGCCATCGCTGACCTGGACGGTCACGTCGTAGGCGTTGTTGCCACCCACATCGGTCGGTGCTTCGAAATTCGGAGCGCTGATGAAGCTCAAGGCACCGGTGCTGGCATTGATCTGGAACTTCGCGGCATCGGCACCACCGAGGATGCTGTAGGCCAGGGTCTGGGGCGGCTGGTCGGCGTCGGTGGCGGTCACGGTCAGCACGGCCGTGGTGTTCTCCGTGACGCTCGCCGTGGCGCTGCTGGTGATCACTGGCACGTTGTCGTTGATCGGCGTGACGGTCACCGTGATGGCTTGGCTGGCCGTGCCGCCAGCGCCATCGCTGACCTGAACGGTCACGTCGTAGACGTTGTTGCCGCCCACATCGGTCGGTGCTTCAAAGTCTGGAGCGGTGATGAAGCTCAGGGCTCCGGTATTAGCGTTGATCTGGAACTTCGCGGCATCGGCACCGCCGATGATGCTGTAGCTCAGGGTCTGAGCCGGGAGGTCCGCATCGGTAGCGGTGACGGTCAGCACGGCCGTGGTGTTCTCTGCGACACTCGCCGTAGCACTACTGGTGATCACCGGAGCACTGTCGTTGATCGGCGTGACGGTCACCGTGATGGCTTGGCTTGCCGTGCCGCCAGCGCCGTCACTGACCTGCACGGTCACGTCGTAGACGTTGTTGCCGCCCGCATCGGTCGGCACCTCGAAGTCTGGGGCGGTGATGAAGCTCAGGGCGCCGCTACTGGCATTGATCTGGAACTTCGCGGCATCGGCACCACCGATGATGCTGTAGCTCAGGGTCTGAGCGGGAAGATCGGCGTCGGTGGCGGTGACCGTCAGCACGGCCGTGGTGTTCTCCGCGACGCTCGCCGTAGCGCTACTGGTGATCACCGGGAGGTTGTCGTTAACCGGCGTGACCGTGACTGTAATGGCCTGGCTGGCGGTACCGCCGGCTCCGTCACTGACCTGCACGGTCACGTCGTAGACGTTGTTGCCACCCACATCGGTCGGCGCTTCGAAATTCGGAGCGCTGATGAAGCTCAAGGCACCGGTGTTGGCGTCGATCTGGAACTTCGAGGCATCGGCACCACCGATGATGCTGTACGTCAGGGTCTGGGCCGGGAGGTCGGCGTCGGTGGCGGTCACGGTCAGCACGGCCGTGGTGTTCTCAGCGATGCTCGCCGTGGCACTGCTGGTGATCACTGGGGCATCATTGACCGGCGTTACCGTCACCGTAATCGCCTGGCTGGCCGTGCCGCCGGCGCCATCACTGACCTGTACGGTCACATCGTAGATGTTGTTGCCGCCCGCATCGGTCGGCGCTTCGAAGTCCGGGGCAGTGATGAAGCTCAGGGCGCCGCTACTGGCATTGATCTGGAACTTCGCGGCATCAGCACCGCCGATGATGCTGTATGTGAGGGTCTGAGCCGGGAGGTCAACATCCGTGACAGTGATGGTCAGCACGGCGGAGGTATTCTCAGGAATGCTCGCCGTAGCACTGCTGGTGATCAAAGGAACATCATTGACACTGGTCACTGTCAAGGAGGCGGTGTCAGTGGCAGCGCTGAAAGCAGTCGTCCCGCCAGAGGTGCCGGCGTTCGCCTTGCTTCCGGGCGTTCCGGTGCTCTGGTCCCAGGCACGATAGGTGATGCTGGCCGTCGTGCCATTCTTGCCGTCGGGAACGAAACGGATGCGGTCCTCGGCACGCAGCAGCAAAGCACTGCCGTCGCTCACCGTACCCACCGCGTTCCAGGACGTGCCAGCATCGGTCGAATAGGCCCAGGACCCGTTGCCATTGGCGGTAGCCACCACGGCAATCCCCTCCACCGCGCCAAGATCCACGTCGCTTACGCTCGTCCCCAGCATACTCGCTACGGTTTGACCGCCATTGCTTGTCTGGTCTTCTGTGATGCTGGCCAGAACAGGGGCACGTGCCACCAGCACCGGCGCGTCGTTCACGCTGGAGATCACGGTGAAGGCATTGGCGGTTTGAGTGCTGATTGAGGAGGTCCCGCCACCCGCTCCAAGAGACGCATAATAGGGCGTGGTATTGGTCGACGCAGTCCCGGCGGTCATGTCCCAGGCTCGGAACGCGATGGTCGGCGTCTCTCCGTTGGCGCCGTCACCCACATAGCGCAACCAGGAAGTAGAACTTAGAATCAGCGCACTACTGCTCGAAACCGTCCCTACGGCACGCCAGGTTGTCCCATTGGTGGAGTACTGCCAGGTACCATTACCCGTGGTGCCTGACAGCACCATTCCACGAACTGCGCCGGGGTCTGGATCAACCCAACCGACATTTGCCACGATCCCATCCACCGTGAATCCCGCGGTTGGAGAATCTTCGGAATAGGTTCCTCCCATTGCTGTTGTAGCGCCCTGGGTAAGACTCGGGGCGGTATTGACGGCCTGCGCCAGCACGTTTGTCGAAAACTCGGACGTCTCCGAAAAGACACTGAAACTTGCGTCGGCCTTGGTTGCGGTCGCTGTAACGGCATAGCCGGCAGGCACGTTTGCGGTCAGAACGGCCGAGAAACTGGCGTTGCCGCTTCCGTCCGTCGTGACATCCACGCTTCCCAGGTAGGCACTGGCTTCCCCATGACCACTTGCGTCCCCGGTGGGGGAGGCAAAGAACTCGATGCGATAGTTCGTTCCAGCATTGCTGTTCAGGGTGCCATTGATCGTGATGCGGTTACCCGTCGTCGATGCGCTACTGAGAACCGGGTAATTCTGCAGATTATTGGGACCGGAGTCCGGATCACCCAGGTCATTCACAAGTGCGGTGTTATCGGCAAGAAGATCGATGCCCAGACCCACGCTGGAGTAGATGATGTTCCGCATCAACGCATTGCCCGCGCCCGCACTATAGGCAAGAATTATCCCGGCCGAATAAACGCTACCTCCCTGCCCTGAGAATGCGATGATGTTGTCAAATACACTGTTATTGCTCGGGCCCGTGGTAGCGGCATAGTTTTCTATGAGGACACCTGCCTGCTGCCCCCCCCAGTTGGCCGTTCCGGCGAGATCGGTCCCGATGCGGTTATTCTGGATCAGCGTTCCTGTCGTGGTGCCATCAATCTCCACCCCGACATACCAATTGCCCGCAATCCAGTTGCCGTCATTGGTCCCGCTGCCTCCCACGATGGTGTTATCAGCCCCACCACTGATCATCACACCGTCACCATTGTTGCCCAGCAGCTGGGTCCCACTTGCCGCCACGCCAATCCAGTTGCCGCGCACGATATTGCCGTCGCTGGCTTCGTCAAACACCTCAACGCCATCCTGCCCGTTGCCAGAAATCACGTTGCACTGTGCGCTTGAACTGCCGCCAACCGTGTTACCCGTGGCGCCAGCCTCAATGTGAATACCGTCGATGCTGTTTCCAACAGCGGCATTTCCGGTCGCGTCGGTTCCAATGTAATTGCCCACTACCTGGTTGCTGCTGGCCCCGGCGCCGCTGATGACGATGCCGTGCTGATTGCCACTGATCACATTGCGGTCAGCGGCTGTGGTGCCGCCAATCACATTGTTGGCGCCCAGGACCCGCACCCCCGCGCCGTTATACATGGCGACCCCGCCTGACAGACCATTGGCACCGATCGAACCGATGTAGTTGCCGGCTATGGTGTTGCCCTGGGAGGAGCTGTCGATCTGAATGCCATCTCCTGCAAAGCGCTGAATAGCCAGGCCTCGGATGGTGGAGCCGCCAGCACTGGCCGTGATCACCAGGCCATCGCCATTCAGGTTGTTGCCATCCAATATGATGGCGGGCTTGCTGCCATTGGCCGCGAAACTGTCATCCGTGGTCGCATTGATCGTCACGGTATCGGTGAGATTGGGCAGGAGGCTAAAGAGGGTGATGGTGTGGACTTGGGTTCCGCTGATGGCAAAGTTGATGACGTCCGCCCCGCTGTTGGCATTGGCGTTAAGGATTGCCTGGCGGAGGGAGCCCGCCCCCGTATCCGCAGTATTGGTAACCGTGTAGGTGTTCAGAAGACCGTGCCAGCCAGCCTGCAAAGAGTCGGATGTCAGGCTGGCCGCCTCGATCTGGCCATGCTGTACCTCGAGCTGCCAGTCCCCGCCGAGCTCCGGACTGCCAGTTGGGTCGTCGCTGGCGGCGACGTCCGCGCCAGTCAGCTCTGCGAGGCCATTGATCAGATCCTGCCCGACCGCAGCATCGCCCACATCGCAGCCATAAAGCAGCAGATCCGCTTCGGCGGTCAGCGCGTCACGCCAGGCAGCAATTTCGCCGGCCCGCAGCAGCAAGGTCTGACTGTCGAGCCGGGAGGCCCCGAGCTGGGCACTGCCCGCCTCGCCATGCCCGACGATATGGATCGCCGAGACATCGCTGCGCCCTTCCAGACTGCGTCCGATCAGCCCGATGCCATCCTCCGACGCATCCACCATCACCACCTCAAGCCGACGGCCGGCAGCTTGCTGGGCGGCGAAATCGTCCAGAAGCATCTGGCGATCCGGGCTTCGGCTGTCCACAAAAACCAGCTCTGTAGTCAGGGTTTCGGCTGAAGTGCCACCCTTCAGATCCAGGCTGCTCTCCATGACCGCCGCAGCCAGGCCGGCGGGGCCTGGGTCAGCGGAGTACAGGATGCGCTCCTCGAGAGTCTCCAGCATTGGGCGGCGATTCGGAATCATGGCGGGGCCTAGCGGTTTCTGGGGAGCGGACTCAGGCTGGCCTCCATGCGAAGGCCATCGATCAGGCGCACATTCGGACCGCCTGCCAGCCGTGCCGGGAGTTCATCAAAGCTGATCCGGCAACGCAGGCCGGCCGGCAGACGATGATCCGGGTTGGGGAGGCTCAGGCGCACCCGGAAGGTATTG
Source organism: uncultured Zoogloea sp. (assembly GCA_937967645.1). Taxonomy (GTDB): domain Bacteria; phylum Pseudomonadota; class Gammaproteobacteria; order Burkholderiales; family Rhodocyclaceae; genus Zoogloea. Next base: position 53,204 of record CALBTT010000202.1, on the reverse strand, counting down.
CTGGCTGCGTCGACCACCCTGTCCACGACAGACACCTTTGCATCCAGCGGAACGGCGCCCGGCAGGTCCGGGCGGACGGTGGCCACGTCACCGGCGCGGATCGTGCCGTAACGGGCCGCGGGCACGATCACCTCGATGCGCAGCGGATCGATCCGCGCGATCCGGAACACCGGCTTTTCCTCTACCCGCTCGCCCAGGGAGAGGTATCGCTCCACCACCACCCCGTCAAAGGGGCTGCGGATGCTGCGCAGCCCGACCTGGGCCTCGGCAACGCTCACTTCCCGACCCCACACCCTCAGCTGCTCCCTGATCTGCAACACCTTTTGTTCGGCTACCCGCAGATCGGCCCGGGCCTGGTCGAGGGCCTGCTGAGCGATGAAGTTGCGGCTGACCAGCGCCTCGGCCCGCTGCACCATCTGCCGGGCGAGATCCCGGCTGGCCTCGGCACTGCGCAGATCAGCCTCAGTCGATGCCCGTGTCCGCGCCACATCCGCGGTAGCCCTCTCGAGGTCGTTGCGCAACTGCGCCAGCACCTGTCCCTTGCGGACGAAATCGCCCCGCTCGGCACGCAGGCCATCGAGTACACCGATGACCTGGCTGCCCAGGTCGGCAACCTTGTCGGGCTCGATCAGGCAACCGAGTGTTGTCTGGCTGCCACCCGCTGGGGCTGCCGGTCCGCTAGCCTGTACCGCCGTGGCGACAAGACAGGCAGAACACCCTGCAAACAGCCAGCCCAGGCGGCTCAATACATTTTTCGTCATCAGCTCATTCTCCCGGCCCGCCAAAGGCGAGCCCCTGCTCCCATTCCACATCGGACCGCAGCAGGGCCTGGCGGATACGTCGATCCGCCTGCCCTGTCGCCCATTGACTCGACGCCAGCATCATCCTCAGCAGCGCCTCTGGCACGCGGAGGCGGCCATCGGGAGTCCGACGGCCGCCACGGGCCAGCACCTGTCCCCATCCAGTCTCCGCCAGGGCCGGCATGTCGGCGGACAGCCAGGTTTCCACGCTGCCCGGATCCCCCTGGCGGGCACAGCGGCCTTCGAGCTGCCGGTCGATACGTCGCGACCGGTTGAACTGGCAGCTCAGCACATGCAAGCCACCTGCCGCAGCGACACCGTCCCCCAACGGAATATCGGTACCCCGACCGGCCATGTTGGTCGTCACCGTGATTTGCCCGGCGCTCCCTGCCCTGGCCACCTGCTCCGCTTCGTCCACATCGAAGTTCGCATTCAGGACCGCATGGGGTACCCCAGCCGCCGCAAGCCGACGGGACAGCGCCTCGGACTCGGACACCGACCCGGTTCCCACCAGTACCGGCCGCCCCGCCGCACGCAGCGCCGCGACCCGTTCGATCACGGCCTGCCACAGGGCATCCTGCGAGACATACAGACGAAGAGGCAGCCTCTGCCGGGCTGAGGGAAGGCGCGTGGGCACGCGGACAACGTCCAGGCCATACACACGGCGCAGCTCACGCCCAGCCTCGGCCAGAGTGCCGCTCATGCCGCACAGACGCAGATAGCGTGGAAAGAAGCGTTGATAGGTGATGCGCGCCAGGGTTTCCGTATCCGGTGACGGCCGGCAACCTTCCTTCAGCTCGATCAGCCCATGCAGCCCGCGGGACCAGATCCGCCCGGGAGCCCTGCGACCAGTGGTCTGGTCGATGATGTCCACCCTGCCTTCACATACCACGTAGTGCACGTCCCGCCGGTAAGCGTGTTGGGCCAGCAAGGCCAGCGTCACTGCGGCCTCCCGTAGCCTGGGCGAGCGCCAGCGGCCGCCGAGCCCGGATGTCAGCTCTCCAAGATGCCGGTACCCGGCTGGCGTCATGTCGACCCGAAAACCAGCCTGGTCCACGTGGAAATCGACACCCTCTGCAAGGGCATCAGCCAGCCTGCGCGCCTGCCACAGAAATGCCCGGGCACCGCTGTCCGATACCGTCCGGGACAGGATCAAGGGCATCATGGCTTCATCCACCAACAGGCTGTCTGCCTCGTCGAGCACGGCCATGCTCAAGCCAGGTATCAGGCCGCTCTGTGGATGCTCACCGCACAAACCCTTGACCCTACGCTGCAGATCACTCCTGACGAAGCCCCGCTGCAGCCCATCGCGCAGATAGTCGAAGACCAGTTCGCGGGCGGTCACATAGCACACCGACGCCGCGTAGGCCTGCCTGCGCCCGGCCTCATCCTGCCCTCCGGTCACGCAGGCGACCTCCAGCCCGAGGGCGGTATAGAACGGAGCAAGCGTGCGGGCATCGCGCGCCACAAGGTAATCATTCGCCGTCAGGACATGGACCCGCAGCCCCGCCAGCGCCCCCACGGCGGCCACCAGCGCAGCCGCCAGGGTCTTGCCCTCCCCGGTGGCCATCTCCACCAGGCGTCGGTCGAGCATGACCAAGGCTGCAAACAGTTGCGTGTCGTAGATGTCCACCCCCAGGCTGCGTCTGGCGGCCTCGACGGAAGCCGCGAGTGCCTCCACCAGCGGGGCCCCGCGCAGCCCCTCTCGCGCCAGCGGTCCGCGTACGGCCGCCAGCGCCGCGCAGAACTCATCGGGGGGGCGCTTCCGCCAGGTGTCCAGCGCGCCCCGGGTCGCCTTGAGCTGCCGCTGATAGGACGGACGCCGCCAGCCACGGGAGGCGGCCGGCGCCTCCAGGCGTTCCGGGCATGTGCCCCACAGGAGGCCGGGCATCGACAGGTCAAGGTCCATACCCGGCCTCATGTGGCTGGATTGAAGTGACGCAGGAAGACCTGCTTGAGCTGACGCCCCCACTGCACCACCAAGGGCGCCCAGCCGTGATCGAAGCGGACCCACACACGCCCCCCGGCCATCTCCCGGACCTGGCCATGGACCTGCAGGTCGAATACGAAAACGGGACGTGGCGTCCTGAGGTGGTCGCGGTCCGCCGGATCGGTGACAAAAGGCCCCCCGGCGAAGTCGGACAGGGCGGCGTCAGGCAGCCTTTCAGTTGCCGCGGGTACCGCACGCAGCAGGGTGGCGTCCCAGCCTGCACCGGGCCGGTCTGCAAAGCGGACGCTCGTCGCCCGGGTCCCCTCCCGGACCAGGGCCGCGGCGTCCTGGTCGACGACAACCCGCACGACCGCATCCCTGCCGGTGAACACGTGTCCAAGCAAGGCCCCACGGGGCACGAAAGCCCCCTCCAGATCGCCCTGCCTGGGCAAGGCAAGACGCCCCCCGGCGCCGGCCACCACGGTCAGCTGGCTCTGAAGCTCCCTTGCTCTGGCGAGGCGCAGCGCAATCCGCTGGATCTCGGCTTCAAGATCCTGAACCTTGACAGGGTCTCGCTGCATGGCTGCGTGGAGGTCCGCCTGCAGCCCTTCCAGCTGGCTGGCAAGGCTGACCGCCTCGGCCTCGAGGCGCGGATCCCGCAATGCAAGCACAGCCTGACCGGGCTCGACCGTAGCGCCGTGAGAGCTTCCGAAAGCCGTGATGAAACCATCCGTTCCTGCCCGGATCCTGGCCTCCTCGGGAATCCAGACGACGCCCCTCGCCACGGTGGCAAAGGGCAAGGGCAATCCGACGAGCAGCAGAGCGCCAGCGCACGTCAGCACCACGGCAGCCCGCCGCGCCCGCTTTCCTTCCAGGTCGGGCAGCTGCATCTGCAGCAGATACCTCCAGAAGCCCAGAAGAGGCTTTCCAATCAGGAAGAAGGCCAATGCGCCGCCGGTCAACAGGCCGAGGAGCATCGAGATCCCTCCCACCCAGCTGACAATCATGATCGACAGAAGCGCACGGTAAAGCCAGGAAGCCGGCGCATAGCCAGCCAGCCAGGGCAACTCCCCCTTACCCGGCTCGGGCGAGGGGACATGTTCAAGCCCCAGCAGTCGGTGGTGGATCAGGTATCGCCAGTAGAGCTGACTGCGCAGTGCCAGGTTGGGCAGATCGAGGGCATCGCACATCACGTGATACCCGTCGAAGCGCAAGAGCGGATTGCCGTTGAACAAGAGGCTCGAGCTCGCGCCGATGACCGCTACGGTGAGTGCCAGGTCACGCACCAGCCCCGGCTGCACCATCGCCCAGATCATTAGCGCCAGCGCCGCCATACCCAGTTCTGCAATGATCCCGGCGGCGCTGACCATCAGGCGTTGTCCGGCTCGTGGCATGGCCGACGCGGCAGAGGCATTCACGTAGGGCGCCGGTGTCAGCATAAGCAGACTCACCCCCATCTCGCTGACCTCACCGTCAAAACGCCGCACGGCCAGGCCATGGGCCAGCTCGTGAACGGCCTTGATGGGCGGATAGAGCAACCAGGCGAGCAGCAGGAAGCGAGGGGTTCCCAGCCAGGTGTGTCCCGCCGCCAGCAATGCGTCCTTGTGCGTGACGGCCACCGCCGCACCGGCAAGCACGACGAGCAGCCACGCCACCAGGCTCTGCCAGGAGAACAGGATGCCGCGCCAGCGATCGAAGCGCTTCAGGAAGGCCGCCGGATTGCCCAGCCTTACCCGGAAAGCCAGCGGGTTGATCCCCTGGCGCCGACGCTGCCGGCGCGACGCCCCTTGACGCTCGAAGAGCGCCGCCACATCCGGCGTCATCTCGCACTGGATCAGGCCCCGCTGGTTCAGCTGCGTCAGGAGGCGCACGATCTCCTCCTGGGTCAGCGCCGTTTCGGGCGCCTCGACCAGCAAGGAATCGGCCACGCGCTGCACGCTATGACTGCCGTCACAACGGCCGACAAAGGCATAGGCCGCCTTGTTGAGGCGGTGGTAACGGCCACTGAGCGGATCCGCGATCACATACCAGACCTCGTCACGGTAGATCTGCCTGGAAACGCTCACATGAGCGCGCAACCGCGGATGCAGCCCGGCAACGCGGTACCAGTGGGGGCTGAAGATTCCGGCGTCCGCCATCTCAATGCCCCAGCCAGCCCCACAGCATGATGCGGGCCCAGTCCGTCAGACGATGCGTCCAGGCCCAGGCCAGGGGTTCCCGACCCACCAGGATCCGGGCGACGCCACGTTGTCCGGGCCTCAGACTCTCAGGTTGGCTACCCAAGGCAGCCTCCACCTCGAAAACGTTCAGCCCATCAACGGCCTTGGCCATCGGTGTGATGCGTGTGACCTCGAATGGAAGGGTGTCCCAAGGCAGCGCCGAAAGTGCGAGACGCCCATGCTGTCCGACCTGGACTCGGGCGATATCCCGTTCATCCACCTCGATGATGACCCGGTAGCGGGAGCTGGGCGTGACGGTCAGCAGGACGTCACCCTGCTGTACCGGCGCGCCAAGAGACTGGCTGAGATCGCCGGCGATGACGCTGCCGTCGAAGGGCGCCCTCACCTGGATGCGCCCCAGCAACTCATCCACCAGCGCGAGGCGGGCCCTCGCCTCGTCGCCCTTGGCCTGATTGATCACGAGCTGGGCCCGGTCTGCCCGCGCCATGGCCGCCGCAAGGGCGTTATCGTGAACCGCCACCTCGCTGACCCACTTGTGGCGTTCGAGTTGCAGCTCCTGGTCGGCCAGCTCCACCACCACCTGGCCAGCCTTGACCTCATCCCCCGGTCGAACCAGGGCACGTTTCAGGAAGCCATCGGCAGGCGCCACCAGCACACGCTGCACCGCGCCCTCCAGCCGCGCGTTCCCGCCAATGCGGTAATCGAAGGGCAAGAGCAGCACAACAGCCAGCCCCGCCAGTGCGGTCGCCAAGCCAATCCTCAGCCTGCGCCCCGCAGGTGAGCAGAGATGACGCCAGCGACGGCTCAGCTGCTCCCTTACCCGCCGGTGCCAGGGCCGCTCCTGCTGCCGCATCAACTCCAGCACAGGACCAAGCAGGGCAATGGCGTGCTCCCACGCCTGTATGTGCGGAGGTTCGAGCCCCCTGTCAGCCTGCCTGAACAACAGGGAGACCGCTCCGACAAACTGCTGTCCGACTGCAATGGGAATCGTGCACACCGATCCGCCCTGGTGGCGCAGCAGTTCGTCGTGAGCAAGGATGACGCGGGGAAGATCGCCTCGCGGGATCGGCAGGACCACGACCACCCCCTGATCAATGGCCTCATCCATGGCGGCGCCCACGCTGCGGAGGAATTCCGTGCGCCCCTCGTCCAGGGTGCCATGGGACAAGGCAACGACCTGGGAGAAGCGATCCTCGACAAAGCCCACCAGCACCCGATCGCAGCCCACCCGGACAGCCATCTCGGAGGCAAAGGCAGCCGCAGCTCGCTCGAGCCGGTGGTGGGTCAGGACGGCCGCCAGCAAGGCCAGCACATCTTCTGCGCTGAGTCCGGCCGGGCTGGACGAGGAAATGGCGTTCAGGATCGTGCCCCTTCCGAGGTGGCGTGGTTCACGATTGATAGCGCTCGGTCGTGCATTCTGAGCGTAGCAACAAGCATGGAGCCAACGTTGAGCTAGCCTGGGCCACCGCCTGACCGGAGGATCCCGAACCGACGCTGGATTACCCAGAACGAAATGTGACCAGAGGCGCAACCGAACACATCCGGTGTGCTTCAAACGTCCTCCAGTGCTTGATCATTCTGCCTGCACGGCTTCGCGTAACGAGCTGTAACACCCCCAGCACGCCTGGGTATTTCCACTCTGTATTTTGTCTATTTTTGTGTCTTGACGGCCTCAGACACAGCCTGCTTGCCACGGGGCCAGGCGACAGCGACCTACCGGACGCCTGCCGCAATCCGGCCGGCAGCTTCGGAAGCTGTGCCTCCAGACGCACGAAGGGGGCTGCATTTCTGCAGCCCCCTTCGGCATTTTGGCGCGCCCGGCAGGATTCGAACCCACGACCCCTTGGTTCGTAGCCAAGTACTCTATCCAACTGAGCTACGGGCGCATTACTTGTTCAGAAACGGTTGGAACCGTCCTGATTGCTGCATTCTTCATGAGAAGAAATGCAACGGTACAACGTGGCGCGCCCGGCAGGATTCGAACCCACGACCCCTTGGTTCGTAGCCAAGTACTCTATCCAACTGAGCTACGGGCGCGCATAACCACACACACGACCTGAACCATGCAAACAAACACTTGGTTCAAGCCTGGAAGCCACTTTGCATTGCTGCATTGCATGCTTCCCGAATTGTTGGCGCGCCCGGCAGGATTCGAACCCACGACCCCTTGGTTCGTAGCCAAGTACTCTATCCAACTGAGCTACGGGCGCGCTGAGAGGTCGAGATTATACATAGCGCCGAAGAAATTGGAAGCCCCCGATCGTTTTTTTCTATGCTGAGTCGTGTCCGTCCCGCGCTGAGCAATAATCAGGCCTTCTGCTCATCACTTCTGGGGCCTGGTTTGAAGCAGCTCAACATCTCCGGCAATACCCTCGAATACGTCCGTCTGGTCTCGGCCCATCCGCGTCAGGACGCCCCGCCAATGGTCTTCCTGCATGAGGGCCTGGGATCGATTTCGATGTGGCGTGACTTTCCCCAACAGGTGGCTGACGCCACCGGCTGTGAAGCCATTGTCTACTCGCGCTACGGATACGGCCGCTCCACGGCACTGCGGAACGTCCCGCGTGACGTGCGCTACATGCACGACGAGGCCCTGCGTGACCTCCCCCTCCTCCTCGATGCGCTGGAAGTGGGCGAGCACTTCCTGTTCGGCCACAGCGACGGTGGCTCGATCAGCCTGATCCACGCTGGCAATGCCGGGCGCGCCGTGGCGGGGACCATCGTGCTGGCGCCGCACGTCTTCGTGGAGGACGTGGCCCTGGAGAACATCGAGCTGGCCGGCAAGGCCTTCGAAAACCCGGAGACCCGCCTTCGCGAACGCCTGGGCCGCCATCACAATGATGTGGATGGGGTGTTCTGGGGCTGGAACCGCACCTGGCTGAGCCCGGCCTTCCGCAGCTGGAGCATCGAAAACTACCTGCCCACCATCCAGGGCCCCGTGCTGGCGATCCAGGGCGAGGACGACGAATACGCCACCATGGAACAGCTGGACCGCATCGCCGCCGCCGCGCCGGACGTTGACCTGGTGAAACTCGCCGACTGCCGCCACTCCCCTCACAAGGACCAGCCGGCCGCGGTGATCGAGGCCACGGCCAGCTTCATCGCCCGCATCCTCGACGCCCGCGACTGAAGCGCATCGTGATTGCCCGCAAGTACATCTACCTGATCGCCCTGGCCCGGGAGAAGCACTTCGGCCGTGCGGCGGAAGCCTGCCATGTCTCCGCGTCCACCCTTTCGGCGGCGATCCGCGACATCGAGACGGAGCTGGGCGTCACCATCGTGGAGCGTGGTCAGCAGTTTGCGGGGCTCACCCCCGAGGGTGAACGGGTCCTCGCCTGCGCCCGCCAGATCGCGGCCCAGGCCGAGGGTTTGCGCCAGGAACTGGCCCAACTGCAGGACAGCCTCAGCGGACGCCTCCGCCTTGGGGTGATCCCCACCGGGCTCACCGCGGTGGCCACCCTCACCGCCGCTTTCGCCCGCCGGCATCCGCGCGTGGACATCGAGGTGCGGTCCCTGAGTACCCAGCAGATCCTGGCCGGGCTGGACAGCTTCGAGCTCGACGGGGGCGTCGCCTATCTGGAATCCGCCACGCCCAACCACGCCGCCCTGCCCCTGTGGCGGGAGAATCACGTGCTCATCACGCCCACCGACGGCCCCCTCGAAGGGCGCGACTGGGTCACCTGGCAGGAGGCGGCGCACATTCCCCTGTGCCTGCTCACCGCCAACATGCACAACCGGCAGACCATCGACAACGTCTTTGCCAGCATCGGCCAGCGCCCCCGCCCCAGCCTGGAGGCCGACTCGGTGATCAGCATCCTGGCCCATGTGGCGGCAGGCCACTGGTCCAGCATCGTGCCGCGCGCCATCCTCGAGCGGATCGGCACGCCTCCGGGAGTGCGCATCCTCGAACTGCGCGAGCCGCTGGTGGAATGGGCGACCGGTCTGCTGGTGCTGGATCGGCCGACCCGGCCTTCGATGGTCGGCGCCCTGCTGGCCGAAGCCGCCCTGCTGGGCGACACCTGAGAGTACTCTTCGGTCTCTCCGAACGGCTCTTCGGAATTTCCAGATTTCCCCTTCTAGGCATGGGGTCTAAGATCCGGGTCACGCCCACGCGCCACGCCCCGTGCCGCCGATCGAGGAAAACCATGCCCAAGGCCCCCCAGCCCCCACTGACCGACAGCGAGTTGTCCGCAGTACGCCTCGCCATCGAAGAACGCCGCAACCTGCCCGGCGCGCTCCTGCCCATCCTCCACGCCATCCAGGATCAGCTCGGCTGGGTTCCCGCCGAGGCGGTGACCCTGATCGCCGAGGCCCTCAACCAGAGCCGCGCCGAGGTCCACGGGGTGATCAGCTTCTACCACCACTTCCGTAGCGTGCCACCCGGCAGCGTGGTCGTGCAGGTCTGCCGCGCAGAGTCCTGTCAGGCCCGTGGCGGCGTCGCGCTGGAACTGCACGCCAAGCGCAGCCTGGGCGTGGACTGGCACGAGACCACGGCAGACGGTGCAGTCACCCTCGAACCGGTGTATTGCCTGGGCAACTGTGCCTGTTCGCCGTCCATCCGGATCGGCAACGAGATCCTCGGCCGCGTCAGCTGCGCGCGCTTCGACACCCTCATCGCCGGCCTGCGCCAGAAGGAGACGGCATGAGCACCGCGACCGAACCCATCCGCATCCTTGTTCCGATCGACTCCGGCGCCCTGTCCGTAGGCGCCGGCGAAGTAGCCCACCGGATCGCCGCGGAGGCAGCGGCCCGCGGTATCGACATCCAGCTGGTACGCAACGGCTCCCGGGGGCTTTACTGGCTGGAACCGCTGGTCGAGGTGGACACCCCCGCCGGGCGCATGGCCTATGGTCCGGTGACCCCCGAGGACGTTCCCGCCCTGTTCGACGCAGGCTTCCACACGGGCAGCATGCACCGCCTGGGCCACGGCCTGACCGAGCACATCCCCTTCCTGGCCGGCCAGGAGCGCCTCACCTTCCGCCGGGTCGGCATCACCGACCCCCTGTCCCTGGGCGACTACATCGCCCACGACGGCTTTGCCGGCCTGCGCCAGGCCGTCGGGATGGACGGTGCCGCCATCGTCAAGGCGGTGACCGACTCGGGCCTGCGCGGCCGTGGCGGTGCCGCCTTCCCCACCGGCATCAAGTGGAACACCGTGCTGCACGCCGCCGGCTCCACGAAGTACGTGGTGTGCAATGCCGACGAAGGCGACTCCGGCACTTTCTCCGACCGCATGCTGATGGAAGGCGACCCCTACTGCCTGATTGAGGGCATGACCATCGCCGGCCTGGCGGTGGGCGCCACCCAGGGCTACATCTACCTGCGCTCCGAATACCCCCACGCCTTCGAGACGCTTCAGGAAGCCATCCGCCGCGCCCGTGAGGCGGGCTGGCTGGGCAGCGACGTGGCCGGCTCCGGCCGCCGCTTCGAGCTGGAAGTCCGCCTCGGCGCCGGGGCCTACGTGTGCGGTGAAGAAACCGCCATGCTCGAAAGCCTGGAAGGCAAGCGCGGCGTCGTCCGCTTCAAGCCGCCGCTGCCGGCCATCGAGGGGCTCTTCGGCAAGCCGACGGTGATCAACAACGTGATGAGCCTGGCCGCCGTCCCGCTGATCCTCGCCAGGGGGCCCGCCTTCTACCGGGACTATGGCATGGGTCGCTCCCACGGCACCCTGCCCTTCCAGCTGGCCGGCAACCTGCGCCACCCCGGACTGGTGGAAAAAGCCTTCGGCATCACCCTGCGCGAGCTCCTCCTGGATTACGGCGGCGGCACCGCCAGCGGCCGGCCCATCCGCGCCGTGCAGGTGGGCGGTCCTCTGGGCGCCTTCGTGCCCGAGAGCCAGTTCGATGTCCCTCTCGACTACGAAGCCTATGCGGCGATGGGCGCCATGATCGGCCACGGTGGCCTGGTGGTCTTCGATGACAGCGCCGACATGGCCCGCCTGGCCCGCTATGCGATGGAGTTCTGCGCGGTCGAGTCCTGCGGCAAATGCACGCCCTGCCGCATCGGCTCCACCCGCGGTGTCGAAGTGATCGACCGGATCATCGCCGGCGAGGCCCGGGAGGCCAACCTGGCCCTCCTCGACTCGCTCTGCGACACCATGCAGAGCGGCTCCCTGTGTGCCCTCGGCGGCATGGCCCCCTACCCCGTCAAGTCGGCCCTGACCCACTTCCCCGAAGACTTTGGCCTCGCCGCCACGGCCCGCGCCGAATAAGGAAACGTCCATGTCCCTGCCCCGCGACCCCGACTACGGCACCCCCGCCCGCGACTCCGAACACTCGGTAAGCCTGCTCATCGACGGCCAGCCCGTCTGCGTGCCGGCCGGCACCAGCATCATGCGCGCCGCCGGTCAGAGCGGCTGCTCCATTCCCAAACTGTGCGCCACCGACAGCCTGGAACCCTTCGGCTCCTGCCGCCTGTGTCTGGTCGAGGTGGAGGGTCGTAAGGGCTACCCCGCCTCCTGCACCACTCCCGTCGAGGCCGGCATGGTGGTGCGCACCCAGACACCGAAGCTCGCCGAGCTGCGCCGCAACGTGATGGAGCTGTACATCTCCGACCACCCACTCGACTGCCTCACCTGCCCGACCAACGGCAACTGCGAGCTGCAAGACATGGCCGGTGTGGTCGGCCTGCGCGAGGTGCGCTACGGCTTCAAGGGCGAGAACCACTTCGAGTGCAGCCAGAAGGACGAGTCGAATCCCTACTTCAGCTACGACCCGGCCAAGTGCATCGTCTGCAACCGCTGTGTGCGCGCCTGCGAGGAAACCCAGGGCACCTTCGCCCTGACCATCTCGGGCCGCGGCTTCGCCTCCCGCGTCTCGCCGGGCCAGGACCAGCCCTTCATGGACTCCGAGTGCGTGTCCTGTGGCGCCTGTGTAAACGCCTGCCCTACCGCGACCCTGACCGAGAAGTCGGTGATCCAGCTCGGCCAGGCCGAACGCAGCGTCACCACCACCTGCGCCTACTGCGGCGTGGGCTGCTCGTTCAAGGCCGAGGTCAAGGGCAACCAGGTGGTGCGCATGGTCCCGGCGAAGGACGGCGGCGCCAACGCCGGCCATGCCTGCGTCAAGGGCCGCTTCGCCTGGGGCTACGCCACCCACGCCGACCGCATCACCACCCCGATGATCCGCCCCAGCGTGGACGCCCCCTGGCAGAAGGTCAGCTGGGAGGAGGCCCTTGCCTACGCCGCCGGCGAGTTCCGGCGCATCCAGGCCAAGTACGGCCGCAGTGCGGTGGGCGGCATCACCTCCAGCCGCTGCACCAATGAAGAGACCTACCTGGTGCAGAAGCTGATCCGCACCGCCTTCGGCAACAACAACGTGGACACCTGCGCCCGTGTCTGCCATTCGCCCACCGGCTACGGCCTCAAGCAGACCCTCGGTGAATCCGCCGGCACCCAGGACTTCGCCTCGGTGCTGAAGGCCGACGTGGTGATGGTGATCGGCGCCAACCCCACCGACGGCCACCCGGTGTTCGGTTCCCTGCTCAAGCGGCGCATCCGCGAAGGCGCCCGGCTGATCGTTGTCGACCCGCGCGCCATCGACCTGGTGCGCTCCCCCCACGTGGCGGCCGCCCATCACCTCAAGCTGCTGCCGGGCACCAACGTGGCGATGGTCAACGCCCTCGCCCATGTGATCGTCACCGAAGGGCTGGTGGATGAGCCCTATGTGGCGGAACGCTGCGAGGGCCCGGCCTTCGAGGCCTGGCGCGAGTTCGTGGCACGTCCCGACAACTCGCCGGAGGCCGCCGAGGCGATCACCGGCGTTCCGGCCGCCGAGATCCGCGCCGCCGCCCGCCTGTATGCCACGGCCGGCAACGGCGCCATCTACTACGGTCTGGGTGTCACCGAGCACAGCCAGGGCTCCACCACCGTGATGGGCATCGCCAACCTTGCCATGGCCACCGGCAACGTCGGGCGCCCCGGCGTCGGCGTGAATCCCCTGCGCGGCCAGAACAACGTGCAAGGCAGCTGCGACATGGGCTCCTTCCCCCACGAGCTGCCCGGCTACCGCCACGTGTCCGACGCCACCACCCGGGCCCTCTTCGAAGACGCCTGGAAGGTGCGCATCGACCCGGAACCCGGCCTGCGCATCCCCAACATGTTCGAGGCGGCGCTGGACGGCAGCTTCAAGGGCATCTACATCCAGGGCGAGGACATCGTCCAGTCCGACCCCAACACCCAGCACGTGGAAGCCGCCATGGCGCAGATGGAATGCGTGGTGGTGCAGGATCTGTTCCTCAACGAGACCGCCAAATGGGCCCACGTCTTCCTGCCCGGCTCCAGCTTCCTGGAGAAGGACGGTACCTTCACCAATGCCGAACGCCGTATCTCGCGGGTCCGCAAGGTGATGCCGCCGCTGGCCGGCAAGGCCGACTGGGAGACCACCCTGGCCCTCGCCGAGGCCCTGGGCTACCCGATGCACTACGCCCACCCGTCCGAGATCATGGACGAGATCGCCCGCCTCACGCCCAGTTTCCACGGGGTGAGTTATGACCTGCTGGAGAAGAAGGGCAGCATCCAGTGGCCCTGCAACGAAGCCGCCCCCGAGGGGACGCCGACCATGCACGTGGGCGCCTTCATCCGCGGCAAGGGCCGCTTCATGCTGACCCCCTATGTGCCGACCACCGAAAAGGTGACCCGCCGCTTCCCGCTGATCCTGACCACCGGGCGCATTCTCAGCCAGTACAACGTGGGCGCCCAGACCCGACGCACCGCCAACGTGGCCTGGCACGACGAGGACCGCCTGGAGATCCACCCGGTGGACGCCGAAGACCGCGGCATCCGCGAGGGCGACTGGGTCGGCATAGCCAGCCGGGCCGGCGAGACGGTGTTGCGCGCCACGGTGACGGAGCGGGTCCAGCCCGGGGTGGTGTACACCACCTTCCACTTCCCGGAATCCGGCGCCAACGTGATCACCACCGACAACTCGGACTGGGCCACCAATTGCCCCGAATACAAGGTCACCGCGGTGCAGGTCACCCTGTGCGCCCAGCCCTCGGAGTGGCAGCAACGCTTCGCCCGGCGCCGGGAGGAACAGCAGGCCTTCCTGAAACCCGCCACCACCCCCGCCGGCTGAGGACAGCATGAACCACGACTACATCGTCCGCATGGCCAACCAGATCGGCGACGCCCTGGGCATCAACCCGGACCGGGAGCAAGCGGTGCGGGACCTGGCCGATCACCTCACCCGCTTCTGGGAGCCCCGCATGCGCAAGGCCTTGTTCGAGGCCCTGGACGGCAGCGCCGGGCGCCAGCTGTCGCCGCTGGTGCTGGCGGCCACGGCCCGGATGAAGCGGCCGGCCTGAATGGTGGCCGCTTCATCCGGAACACTCAGACGTTGGCGATGGCCACCGCCCGGGTGTTGAGGTAGGCCTCGAGCGCTTCGGGGCCGCCCTCGGTGCCATAGCCAGAGTCCTTGATCCCGCCGAAGGGCAGCTCAGCCGTCGGCAGCGCCGGCTGGTTGACCCACAGCATGCCCACCTCGACCCGCTGGGACAGCAGGTGGGCGTTCTTCAAGGACCGGGTGAAGGCATAACCGGCCAGGCCGTAGGCCAGCCGGTTGGCCTCGCCGATGGCCTCCTCGAGGGTCTTGAAGGCGCGGATCGCCGCCACCGGCCCGAAGGGTTCGTCATTGAACACACGGGCCGTCAGCGGCACATCGGTCAGCACCGTGGGTGCAAAGTAGTTGCCGGCGTCGCCCAGCCGGCGTCCCCCCGTCAGCACGGTGGCGCCCTGCTCCACCGCATCCGCCATCATTGCGTCCATCGCCACGACCCGGCGCGGGTTGGCCAGCGGCCCCATCTGGGTGCCCTCGGCCAGGCCATCCCCCACCTTCAGGGATTCGGCGTGACGCGCCAGCGCGGTGGCAAACTCCTGCTGCACGCTCTCATGCACCAGAAAGCGGGTCGGCGAGATGCACACCTGCCCGGCATTGCGGAACTTGGCGGCCCCGGCGGCGCGCACCGCCAGCTCCACATCCGCGTCCTCGGCAACGATCACCGGCGCGTGTCCGCCCAGCTCCATGGTCACCCGCTTCATGTGCTGGCCGGCCAGGGCGGCCAGCTGCTTGCCCACCGGCGTGGAGCCGGTGAAGGTCACCTTGCGGATCACCGGATGGGCGATCAGGTAGGACGAGATCTCGGCCGGGCTGCCATACACCAGGCCCACCACCCCCGCCGGCACGCCCGCATCCACGAAGGCACGGATCAGCGCCGCCGGGGCGGCCGGGGTCTCTTCGGCCGCCTTGACCAGGATCGAGCAGCCGGTGGCCAGCGCGGCCGCGGCCTTGCGCACCACCTGGTTGATCGGGAAGTTCCAGGGCGTGAAGGCTGCCACGGGGCCCACCGGGTCCTTGATCACCAGCTGGCGGGTGGTCAGGCTGCGGGACGGCACGATGCGGCCATACACCCGCATGCCTTCGTCGGCGAACCAGTCGATGATGTCGGCGGCGGCCTGAGTCTCGATGCGCGCCTCGGCGAGGGGCTTGCCCTGCTCCTGGGTCAGCACGGCAGCAATGGTCTCCGCCCGCTCGCGCATCAGCCCGGCGGCCCGGCGCATGATCTTCTGGCGCTCCAGGGCTGGCATGTCGCGCCAGGTTTCAAAGCCTTTCTGCGCAGCCTCCAGGGCCCGGTCCAGGTCGGCGATCGAGGCATGGGCCACGCGGCCTATCTCGGCGCCGGTGGCGGGGTTGTGGACCGGAAGCGTGCGGCCGTCGGCGGCATCCTGCCATTGGCCGGCGATCAGCAACTGGGTATTCGGGTAGTTCATCATGACTCCAGGAAGTGGGCGATTACCCCCGGATTCTAGTGGCCTGCCGGACATGAAGCCCTGCATTTTTATCAAAACAGCCGTGCGCCCAGCGCAACACCAGGAATCGGGATCCGGCTCACACTGCCGCCCATCACCACTCGGAGGCAAACATGGAAAGCGCACAAGGCACACGCACCGGCGGCCAGATCCTGGTTGCCGCGCTGGCGAGGAACGGGGTAGACACGGTGTACTGCGTGCCCGGCGAGAGCTACCTGCCGGTGCTCGACGCGCTGCGCGACCAGCCCGCCATCCGTACCATCGTGACCCGCCACGAGGGGGCGGCCGCGAACATGGCCGACGCCCACGGCAAGCTCACCGGACGCCCCGGCATCGGCTTCGTCACCCGCGGGCCGGGGGCCACCCATGCCGCCAACGGGGTGCATACCGCCGCCGAGGACTCGACCCCGATGATCCTCTTCATCGGCCAGGCCGACTCCAGCTTCCTCGGCCGCGGCGCCTTCCAGGAGGTCGACTACCGGCTGATGTTCGGCGACATGGCCAAGGCCGTGCTGGAAGCCGACAGCCCCCGGCGCCTGCCGGAGCTGGTATCGCGGGCCTTCAGCCTCGCCCTGTCGGGGCGCCCGGGGCCGGTTGTGGTGGCCTTGCCGGAAGACGTGCTGTTTGGCTCGGCCTGCGTCGCCGATGCGCCGCCCGTGCGCGTGGCCCGGGCGGCACCCACCGAGGACGATCTGGCCGAGCTGCGCATCCGCCTCGCGGCGGCACAGCGGCCGCTGCTGATCGCGGGTGGCACCGGCTGGACGGCCGACGCCTGTGCCGCCCTGGCGCGTTTCGTAAAGGCCAACGACCTGCCCTTGGCGGCCTCCTTCCGCCGGCAGGACCTGTTCGACAACCGTGACCGCCACTATGTCGGCCAGCTGGGTCTGGGCGTGTCCCCGAAGCTGGCCGAGCATGTACGCAATGCCGACCTGCTGCTGGTGCTGGGCGCGCGCCTGGGCGAGGCCACCTCGGCGGGCTACACCCTGATCGAAAGCCCCAGCCCACGCCAGTCCCTGATCCACATCCATGCGGACCCGGACGAACTCGGACGGACCTATCAGGCCACCCAGCCGATCAATGCCGGCGTGGCCTGCATGGCCCATGCCCTGGCCGCCCTGGAGCCGATCCCGACACCCCCGTGGCACGCCTGGACAGAGACCCTGCGCGCCGATTACCAGGCCCACTCGACGCCCCCCACGGCGACCAGTGCGATCGACGGCGTCGACTTCAGCCAGGTGATGGCCTGGCTGGATGCGCACCTGCCCGACGACGCCGTCGTCGCCAACGGCGCCGGCAATTACACCGTGTGGGTGCACCGCTTCTTCCACTACCGTCAGCCGGCCACCGAGCTGGCCCCGACCAATGGCGCGATGGGCTACGGCCTGCCGGCCGCTATCGCCGCCAAGCTGCGCCACCCGGACAGGACCGTGGTGAGCCTGGCCGGCGACGGCTGCTTCATGATGTATCCCCAGGAACTGGCCACGGCCCTGCAGTACGGCGCCGCGGTGATCTGCATCGTGGTGAACAATGGCATGCTCGGTACCATCCGGATGCACCAGGAGCGGGAGTATCCGGGACGCCCCATTGCCACGGACCTCTTGAATCCGGATTTCGTGGCCCTGGCCCAGGCCTTCGGCGCCCACGCCGAACGGGTGAGCAGCAGCGAGGACTTCCCCGCCGCCTTCGAGCGGGCCCGTGCGGCAGGCAAGGCGGCCTTGATCGAGCTGCGGGTCGATCCCCGCCAGATCACGCCCCAGGCGCGTCTGGACTAGGCAATGGCGCCTCGGCTGGCTGATGCAGCGCAGCGTCCGGCCAGCCGCCCGCCTCGACCAGGCGGGCGATCTCGGTCTTGACCAGGCCGATGATTTTCCACAGCCCGCTGGGAATGACCCGGTTGCGGCCCGGCACGATGCCGACCCGCCGACGGACTTCCGGCGCCACCAGACGCAGGCTGCGCAGACGGCCGTCGGCCAGTTCCTCATCCACCGCCGCCAGCGGCAGCACCGTGCAGCCACAGCCCTGCATGACCAGGCGCTTGGTCTGGGAGATCGAGGCATCGCATTCGAGCACGATGTCGGGCGTGAAGCCGTGGCGGGCCGCCAATGACTCGACCAGCAGCCGGATGCCATGGGGCGTGCTCGGCAGGATCAGCGGCCAGTCGCCCAGGCTGGCCACTTCCAACCCGTCACCGGATAGCGTCGCATCCCCTGGCGCGATCAGGTGCAGCCCCTCCTCGAGGAGCACGTCGAACTGCAGCGCGCCGATCTGCTCTGGCAGATAGATCACGGCGAAATCGAGTTCGCCGTTCCCAAGCTGGTCGAGGATCTGGTTCCCCAACGCCTCCACCAAGCGCAGCCGCGTCTGCGGATAGTGAGTTTGCAGAACCCGTGCCAGGGGCCCGAACAGGATCCGCGCGATGGTGGGCTGGGCGCCGATGTGCAGGCGCGCCGGCCCGTTGCCGGAAGGGTCGCGTAACCGGTCCTTCGCCTGCGCCAGGAGCTCGCCGACCGCCTCCGCATAGCCCAGCAGCTGGCGCCCCTGGTCGGTCGCCGACACGCCCCGCCCGCTGCGATGCAGCAGGCGCACCCCCAGCTCGCCCTCCAACTGCGCCACGCGCCGGCTGACGGTCGACGGGTCGATCCCCAGCTCCATGCCGGCGCGGGACAGGCTACCTGCCCGCAACACCCGGGCAAAGAGATCCAGATCCTCGGAATTCACGCCGGACGCACCTGCACGGAGATCACGAGCACCAGACACGGCATAGAATGCGTGACCAACGGCCCACGGGCTCCCGATGCAGCCCACAGCCTGGCGCCGAGCCGCGGCGAGGCGTCCTCCGATGGAATCCGATGCATCACTCTGTCCTCATCCTGCTGATCCTGACTACGCTCACCCTGGTCCCTTCACCGGTCCGGGCCGACAACTGCGACCGCCTGCCCAAGCCCACCGTGACCCTAAAGCGTCATCAGGAAGCGTTCTCCCTCGACCTTCAGACCAGCTTCCGCACCCTCACCCTGCTGGGGCCGGCGGCCACCCGACCGGGCATGCAGGTGCTCGGGCTGACCCGCGGTACGGCCATCGTCAGCTTTCAGACCCGGATCGTATCCTACGTCGACCCCGGCGGCCGCTGGGAATGCGCCAGCCCCCAACTCACCGTGACCTACGGCTACAGCCCCATGACCGTCTACGTCGCCCGGGAATTTTCGCGGGGTAGCTGTGCCTGGAACGAGATCCACCGCCACGAGCTTCGCCACGTCCGGACTTACCAGGAACACCTTGAAAGCATCGAACCCGAGTTGCGGGAAGCCCTGAAGAAGCGCTTCGTCACCGGCGACCCGTGGCGCGGCCCGGTGGGACAGACCCGCAACCGGATCCAGCAGGAACTCGAGGAGCGCTGGGCGCCCTATGTGAAGCGGATGATCAACAAGGTGGACCTGGCCCAGGCCCAGATCGACACCCCGGAGGAGTACGCCCGCGTGGCATCGAGCTGTGGCGGCGAGATCCGGCGCATCACCCGCTGAGGGCGGATCAATCAGGGAAAAACGCGCGGTGCCCGCCTTTGGCGAAGAGGGACGGTGGAGGCATAATGGTGCACCTTCAGTCACATTATTTTACGATGCGCCGCCTGATCGCCTCGCTGGTCCTGCTCTGTGCAGGTATTGCGCCCTCCTTTGCCCAAGAGGCCGCCTACCGCTTTTCACCCATCAACCAGTGGGACATCAACAAGACCGCCGCCTACTGGAACCCGATCATCCAGTACGTCTCGGACAAGAGCGGCGTCAAGCTGCAGCTGAAGATCGGCCGGACCTCGGCGGATACCACCAGCTACGTGCTGGCCCAGGAGGTGGAGTTCGTCTTCAGCAACCACCTCTTCAGCCCGGAGCGGGAAGCCCTCGGCTGGCGGGTCTTCGGTCGCCGTAACGCGCCGCCGCTACATGGCCAGATCGCCGTACCGGCCGACTCCCCGGTCACCACCCTCGAGCAGCTGAAGGGGCAGGAGGTCGCCTTTGCCGGGCCGGAAGCCTTCATCGGCTACAAGGTGCCCTACGCCTACCTGTTGTCGAAGGGCATCGAGGTGAAGGCCGTGTTCGGCGGCAACCAGAACGCGGCCATCGCCCAGATGTTTGCCGGCAAGGCCCGGGCGACGGGCAGCAACTCGATGCTGATCGAGGGCTATGCGAATCGCGAGAACAAGAAGTTCCGGATCCTGTGGACCTCGGAGCCCTATCAGGATCTGGCGCTGATGGCCTCCAGCAAGGTGCCTGACAAGGACCTCAAGGCCGTCGCCAGCGCCTTCCTCGCCATGCACAAGGACCCGCGCGGCAAGGAAATCCTGCACCGCGCCTCCCAGGAGGTCGGGCTCGACAGCGACGCCTACTTCATTTCCGCGACCAACGCCGATTACGCAGCCTACCGGCGCTTCTATCAGACCGCACCGGCCGGCTTGCGCTGATCAGGGCACGCATGCTTCGGAACCTGCTCCGGCACCTGCTGCCCCGGACCCTCGTCGCAAGGATCTACACGCTCTACTCGGTCACGCTGCTGTTCTTCTTCGGTGGCGGGCTGGCGGTTTTCTACACCCATCAGTTCTCCGAAGGGCTTGAGTCGATCCAGCAGTCGGCAACGATGCTGATCGAGATCATGGCGCAGCCGATCAGCGACAGTGCCGTGATCGGCGACTACGACACGATCAAGCGTGTCCTCGACAAGTCCATCCTCGGCTCCCAGTTCGCGGAAGCCCACTTCATCGACCTGTCCGGCGGCAAGCTGCACAGCGAGAGCCATGTGCCCCCGCCTGCAACCGCGCCCGCCTGGCTGCGCGCAAAGGTGGCGGAGAGCCTGTACGAGGTGAACCGGGTCATCTCGGCCGGTGGGCGGGACTATGGCGTCCTGCGTCTGAGCTTCGACGTGGACTTCATCGCCGGCGGTCTGTGGGAGCTTTTCCGCAATGCGCTGGCCCTGACGGTGCTCGCGCTTTCCGGTGGCCTGGTGCTGATCTGGTTCCCGCTGAAGCGCTGGCTCGGCACCCTGGAGCGTGTCCGGTACTTCGAGGCACCACGCACGGAGGGCCTTGTCACCAGCCACCAGGAACAGCTTGCCGACCTGCCTCTGGAGTTCCGGCCCATGTTCGACGTGCTCAACCAGACCGCCGCCCGTCTGGGACGCGAGCTCGCCAAACGGGAGGCGGCCCTGGTCTCCCTGCGGCAGCTGCTGGCTGGCCTGCAGGCCTTGCCGGAGTCCCCCACCAGGTCGACGGAAGGCGACATCGAGAGCCTGACCACAGCCATCGGCCGCCTCGTCGCCGAACGGGAAGCCGGACGCCTGGCCCTTGAGCATGCCCGGGACGCCGCGGAGGCTGCCAACCGGGCCAAGAGCGATTTTCTGGCGAACATGAGCCATGAGATCCGCACGCCCATGAACGGCATCATCGGCATGACGGAACTGGCCCTGGACACCGAGCTCACCGAGGAGCAGCGGGACTACCTTGAGGTGGTCAGCTCCTCGGCCAATGCCCTGCTGACCATCATCAACGACATTCTCGATTTCTCGAAGATCGAAGCCGGCAAGCTCAAGATGGAGCGGATCGTCTTCGACCTGCCCACACTGGTGCGGGACAGCCTGCGTTCGATCGCCTTGAAGGGTGAGGAGAAGGGACTTCAGCTCCGCTGCACGGTGGCCCCCGAGGTGCCTGAACTCATCATCGGCGACCCCGTTCGGATCCGCCAGGTTCTCCTGAACCTGCTCAGCAACGCGGTCAAGTTCACCCACAAGGGGGAGGTGGAATTGACCGTCACCCGCCACCCCGGAGCGGAAGCCGGAGGCGATGAGCTGTGCTTTGCGGTCCGCGACACCGGCGTCGGCATCGCACCGGAGGCCCAGGCCAATGTCTTCGAAGCCTTCTCCCAGGAAGACACCTCGATCACCCGCAAATTCGGCGGCACCGGCCTGGGCCTGTCCATTTCCAGCCGGCTGGTGCAGCTGATGGGCGGCAGCATCCACCTGGAGAGCGTCAAGGGCGAAGGCTCGACCTTCTCCTTCACCCTGCCCTGCCAGTCCGCCAGCGTAGACACCGCGGCCAGCCCACAGGCAATCCCCCTGCTGGACGAGGTCGAGGCCACCGGCAAGCGGGTGCTGCTGGTGGAGGACAACCGGGTGAACCAGATCGTGGCGATGAAGCTGCTGCAGAAACGCGGCCATGCCGTGCAGCTTGCCGACGACGGCCAGATCGCCGTGATCAGGCTGCAGAAGGAGCGCTTCGACCTGATCCTGATGGACATGCAGATGCCCGTGATGGATGGTCTGGAAGCGGCACGCCGGATCCGTGCCTTCGAGACCTCCAGCGCCCAGCCCCGCACCCCCATCATCGCCATGACGGCCAATGCCATGAAGGGCGACCGGGAGCGCTGCCTGGAAGCCGGCATGGACGACTACCTGACCAAGCCGATCAACGCCGAAGAGCTGTTCGACAAGGTGGATCAATGGGCGGCCACCTCAGCCGATTGAGCGGCAGCCCCCACGCTCCCTCGGGAGATCAGCCGTGCCGGCTGGCGATGCACTTCGCCAGCTGAGTCTTGGGCACCCGCTGGATCCGGCGCAGGAGGTCCGGTGACACTTCCCCGACGCCATGCTGCCGCTGCAGCTCCTCCTCGAGGCGCAGCAACAGGCTGGCCGCCATCTCCGCGTCCGCCAGCGCACGGTGATAACGCCCGGCCACCGGCAGCCTGGCATACTCGACGAGCGCTGCCAGCTTGTGGCTCGGCGCCTGCGGAAAGAGGCGCCGGGACAGCAGCAGCGAGCAGATGAACTCCTTCTTCCGGCCACGCTGGATGCGCGCCAGCTCTGCATCCCAGAACTTGCAGTCGAAGGCGGCGTTGTGGGCGACCAGCGGCAGATCACCCACGAAATCCGAGACCGCCTGCATGACCTCTGCTGCAGGCGGAGCCTGACGGATCATCGCGTCGGAGATGCCGGTCAGGGATTCGATGAAGGACGGGATCCGCACCCCAGCGTTCATCAGGCTCTGGTAGCGATCCACCACCTTGCCATCCTCCACGATCACCGCGGCGATCTCGGTTGCCCGATCGCCTTGCGCTGGCGACAGTCCGGTGGTTTCAAAGTCGATGACGGCGACGATTTCCATCCCTGTTTCCCCTCTCAACGCCGGACCGGCCAGTACCAGCTCGGCACACCCTTGCGCCCACCGCCCACACCCTGCCGGTAGCGGCTGCGCAGATGACCATCCACCACGCCGATCCACGGGGTCAGATGCTCATCGGCCAGGTCGTAGTCCACAAACAATTCGGGCAGGCGGTAGCCGAACCACCGATACGCCGCCAGCAGCCGCACCGTGATCTCGGCCTCTTCGAGGCCGGCCCGCTGCGGTGACGGGGGCAGGAAATCCAGGCGGATGCGCTTGCCCTGATGGGCCGCATAGGCCCAGCTCCGCCACATGCCATCGATGGTCTCGTTCTGCGACGCCATGGGCGCCATCGAGAAGACGTGCTTGAGCGGCAGGGACAGGTTCTTCATGCGATCCAGCTGCGCGGCACGGGCCAGCTGCTCCTCCGGCACGTGAGGCCTGAAGAAGCCGTCGCCGCAATCCGCATGCAACTTGAACAGGGACAGCAGGGCCTCCAGGCGGCTGTCACCCGACATGCGGGCGATCTGCTCCAGGTAGGCGCTGCCGGCCGTGATCTGGAAGCCCTTGGTCTCCAGGAAGGGTTGCTGCGCCTTCATCAGTGAAGTCACCACGGCGTGCTCGGCCGGGGTCAGCCCGGCCACCACGCCCTCCTCCTCCTGGTGCCCGAAACGCCCTGCCCGTCCGCCGATCTGCTGCAGCAGCGAGGGCGACAAGGTATCCCGTGTCACGCCGTCGTACTTCTGGATGGCGGTGAACACCACCCGCTGGATCGGCAGGTTCAGGCCCATGCCGATGGCGTCGGTGGCCACCAGGATGTCCGCCTCGCCTTCAGCGAAGCGCCGGGCCTCGCGCTCCCGCACCTCCGGCGACAGGGCGCCGTAGATGCAGGCGACCGATTTGCCGAGGGCGATCAGGTCATCCCGCAGGTTCAGCGCATCCCGCCGGGAGAAGACGATCAGCGCATCCCCCGGTCGCGTCCGGCGCAGCGCACCGACGGCCGCGCTGGCCAACGGCTGGCCGACCACCAACGGATGCTTGCGCGTCTTGCGCCGGATCTCAAGGGGCAGGCCGAGCCGGGCCGCCAGGGCCACGATGGCCGGCTCCGCGGAGAGCGCCCCCACCAGCCACACCTCCGCCGCATTGGCCCCGACCACCGCCTGGGTCCAGGCCCAGCCCCGGTCCGGATCGCTGAGCATCTGGATCTCGTCGATGACCGCCACCTCCAGCGCCTCGGACGGATCGAGCATCTCGATGGTCGAGGCGGTGACCCGGCTGCCCTCGACAAGGCGGCGCTCCTCGCCGGTGATCAGGGAGGCGGTGACGCCGAATTCCTCATTGAGGCGGGTGAAGGCCTCCAGGGCGAGCAGCCGCAAGGGACCCAGATAGACGCCGGAGGACACCGTTGCCAGACGCTCGAAGGCGTCATGGGTCTTCCCGGAATTGGTTGGCCCCAGCACGGCGATGAGCTTGCGCCGACGTTGTCGGGCCGGAAAGGTGTCGGGGTAATCGGAGAGCTTGAGGCTGCGCCCGATCTGCGCTGCCAGGTCCCGCTGGCGCCGCTTGGTGCGCAGGTCGTTGAGCGACTGGGTCAGCCCCTTGCCCACCGTGCTCAGGTCCAGGTCACCGCCCGCCCAGTCGTCCCGCAGCTTGCGCAGATTGGGCTGGAGGCCTTCGGCCACGCAGGCCTCCAGGTAAGCCCCAATCTCCACGATGGCTGCCTCCAGGGCCTGCTCGAGGCGGGAGCCCTGCTCCTGGAGCATGGCCTGCTCCAGCCCGTCCCTGATCTCGCCGGGCCTCCGGCGCCAGTGCGCCGCCTGGCCCAGACAGCTTTCAGGGATGAAACCAAAGATCCGGTACTCCGAACCTTGCAGGCTCACCCGACGCCCCACCGCGAGCCACACCCTGTTGGCGCTGATTGTGCGAGCAAAGCGAAGATCCATTGCCACGCGGCTTGCTGGAGCGTCCATATCGGTTCTTAGGGTGAGTTGAGTGGGGGAAACGCCCTGCTTCAGTCAGGCAAGCCGATCACCGGATCCGGGCAGCAACACAGGCGGGTCGGCCAGAAAAATAAAAAGCCCTGACTAATCAGGGCTTTTTATTTGAAACAGGCCTAGACGTAGAGTCAGGGATTAGATAACTTTCAACCTTGTGTATTATAAAATAAATACTTAGACACTCGTCAAGAAAACGATGTGTAGAAAAGCATGTACGCATACCTGCGCGATGTGCTCACGCGGCTGCCACACACACAAGGCCAGTCGAGTCTCGGAGTTACTGCCTCACCGCTAGGCCAGCGTACACGCGGGCTGAATTCAAAAGAAATTGAAGTGGATAGGTGTCCACGCCGTTCGGCGTGGACATAAATACGCTATTTGGTCTGTCATGGGAAGATGGGGTGGTTGGACGCTTACCCTCCAGCGTCTCATCAGGTGCGCGCGTTTTTTTGCGCCAAATCGACAATCGAATGAAAAATAATGATTTTTCAACGACTTAGGCTTCGATTGGACTAAGCATGAGGTCGCCTGGCGCAAGTATCCGTGAAGTGCATCAGCATTTTTTTGCGATTAATGGCGAGCTCAGGCGCACGGCGCAGGAGTGGGCGGAAAGGGATGGCGCAGAAACGACAAAGGCCAACCCCGGAGGGGTGGCCTTTGTCTTCGAATCTGGCGGTGGTGATGGGCACAGACTCCAAACAACTCCCCAAACCACGGAACCATGCGAGTTTCCGCAAGGCGGACTTTTCGCCCGTATGGTAGTTTGTATTGGAGTTATTAGTCAAACTCCTAGTACTATTAAACCTCACTCCCCCTTAGGTAGCGGCTGCTCTCGTTTTATTGTCATAACGTCGATGGCACTTCCCTTGAAATGACGCCACAAGGCATCTTTCCCTTCCTTGAGGTATTCATCGACAACGCGCCCGTTCACAAAAACAAACTGCAAATGCGTGGCTCTGGTTACTTCATCGGCATATGCAACGGCATCTCTGGAGAAGTCCGTCGTAGTCACCATAACGATCACATGCGCTTTGGAAAACACCGCAATACCGACCTCTTTGGCGACATCACTTAACCCCAGCTTTGTGTGCGTATCTCGCCCATAGCGCTTACACTGAAAAGTCCACCTGCTGAAAAGTAGATGAGCGCCTTCGGCAATCAAATCGACCTCTGCATGTGCAGTCTCTGCACTTCTTAGTCGAAAGTGTCTTGGATCGAGCCCCAAATCAATGATCATTCGGAGCGCTAACAGTTCAAGTGCCAAGCCTGCCTTATGCGTATCAGCGCCAAACAAATCAACCGATAACTCATCCAGGGGGGTTTGTAACTTGGACCTCAACTCCGAGGGAATCACCTGCTGAAAATCTGGAATAATCTCTTCAATCGGGATATCAAGTAATTTCTTCGTACCCTGAATACTTCCTGAACGCCCGCCATGAGCGCCAGTGGCCAAACCTGTGGCCTCTAGCCAGCCACCTTTTTCCAACGGCTGGCGCACTTGTTTTGCAAATTGAGCATCATTAAACAAGTGGGGGTGCGCTTCCATGCACTCCCTAAACAAGTCCTTCACCTGAAATGGCCCTGATGCTGTTTCGTGCATTCTCCTCAGCAGCTGCAAAAATACTTGCTGTCCTAATGACAGCGATTTGAACTCATCAATTTCGGTACTGCTAATCCCAAGAATCGCCTTAATTTCGACATCATTTGGATCGCCGTCAGCGCTTACAAGACCGGCATAAATTAACCAATTTTTTAGTGTCGAGTGGTCTGTGGTATTGTTTGACAGTCCTGAAACCCCTAACGATTTCAATTCATCCTTCAACGTCGGCTTTGTGATCCTTACTTTACGTTTACGCATGGCTGAAAGCGCTTCAATAAGAAGCTTTCCATTTTTTTCTTTGAGAAGATGCGCACAAAACAATTTGGCGGCTTCAACCGCAGTAGACGCTGTCAGTATGGAAAGGCCCACAGGTGATAGCGCTAACGGCCTAACCCCAGTTGAAAGGCCCGTCGACCTCAACGTAGCAGGGATATTGGTGGATGATCGCTTATTCGCTACGCCACCAAAAAACTCATCAGCCCATTTGCTGATGACTTCCTTATCGTCGCCACCACCATCAACTACCGCCTGAAGGCAAGGGCGCAAATCCCCCCTGAGTATTTCAGGGGAAAAATCATTGAATGAGGGTAGGCGAGTTTCTGGCATTCCGTCTTTTCCGATGACAAATCTTCAAGTGACCGCAAATATCGTGGCTGCCTATTTTTCTGTTTTTAATAAGTGCTGCAAAATGGCTTCGCCAAATCTTTTCCCCAGTATGGGAGGAACAGCATTGCCGACTTGACGCCACTGCTTCTCTACATTCCCAGCAAGAAGCAACTCGTCAGGGAAGGTTTGAAGACGTTTAATTTCTTCAATTCTGAGAATCCGGTTTCGCCAATGAAATGGCCCCATGTTATTTGAACGACGAGCCTGTATGGTCCAAGACGGCATCTCAGGGCTCAACTTCAGCAAGAAAGACCAATATCGGGAGCGCCACTTAAACAGAGGATTTGGATGGCCTCGCTCAGCAGTGAAGAACAAATAATTCTGACCCGGAGGTATTTCCCTCAACTCCGGGTGATGCCTTCCTCCCGCAAAATGTCCCTCATCGTCCGCATTGTCATCAGTATCGAGATCGGCCAAAACGTCTCCAGCAGTCACCCACTTGAGTCGAGCATCCGCTGACGATGGACCGTCTTTTGAATGAGTCGGCTCAGGAGGGCGAATCTTCCCGCTCAACGCCCCCATCACAAGGCAGCGCTCACGGATTTGAGGCGCTCCGTAATCTGCGGCATTTACGATTTGCCAAGATGTTGAGTACCCCAAGGATTCCGCCGTCTGAATAATGTGAGTCAGTGCCTCGCGGTGTACGCCGTAGGCAAGACCGCGAACGTTCTCAAGGAGAAAGGCTTTGGGACGAACATCACGCAAAATCCGCAGGTATCCACCAACGGTTTCCGCTGCAACTGGATCATCTAGCGCCCGAGGTTTTTCGGTTCGGTAAAATCGACTTTTGGAAAATGCTGGGCACGGCGGCCCACCCGCCAATAGGTCGACCTCTCCGGGCACAAGACCAGCCGCAGCAAGCAACTCTTCAGTACTGACCTTCCCGATTGACCCAACAATATATGGTGTATTAGGCCGATTTAAGCGATAAGAGGCTGCACAAGTCTCATCAATATCGGTGGCAACAGCGACCTCGAATCCAGCTGCTTCGAGGCCGATATCCAGACCTCCGCAGCCAGAAAACAAGCTAATGCACTTCAACGGATTTGTTAATTGCATAGTTTATTCCAACGACTCAAGCACACTGCGAACCATCGCTTGAGCCACCGGAACAGGAACAGCATTGCCCATTTGTCTTACTCGCTCTCTTCGTGGACCTTCAATTACGTAGCCCCTAGGGAATCCTTGCAGGGCAGCAAACTCAACAGTTCGCAACCGTCTATTGCTCCAATGGAATGGACCAGTCCACGGGCCAGGAGATGCTGCAATCGTCCACGAAGGACGCTGCGGCGACAGCTTCAAAAGAAAATTCCAGAAGCGAGTTTCAGCGACAAATGACGGGTTAGGATGGCCAGCCCACTCAGTTAGAGCTTTGTAATTCCAACCCGGAGGAATTTCGGCAAGATGCTGGGCCCAGCGTCCAGTAATTACCTCCTCCGGCTCAAAATACTCTGGCCTATCCAAACCATCCAGAGCCTCTCCTGCGGTCACGGGAGGAGGAAGCAGTAAATCACCACCATCGCAACTCGAATGCGTTTCAATTGGCATCATTGGCTTACGCTTCTTTGACCCGAGAAGAACCACACGTTCACGGGTTTGCGCTACGCCGTACGAAACAGCCCTGGCAGTGAGTTCCGTAACTTCGTATCCCGCCTCTCGTGCCCTCTGCACCAATGCATTGTAGATCGGGCGATTTCGAGGGTGTTTAATGCTTGGTACATTTTCAAAGACAAACCCATTTGCATTTATCTCCTCGATGATGCGCCAATACTCCATGACCAGATCGCGTCTGCTGTCCTCTTTAATTTGAGTAGGGGGGGCCGGACGCTCAGCCTCGATACCAAGAGCACGAGCCCGTCTGTAAGCCGCATCCTCCCCGGACTCAGTCCAATACGCGGCTTTGGAAAAAGGTTGGCAAGGAGGGCCACCGACGACAATCACTGGCTCGCGCTGCTTCAACCCAGAAAGCTTGCGCAACTCTTTCCCCGTTAGGTCGCAGATATCACCCTCAACGACCTCACCGTGATATTCCGGATTGGCTCGCATCGTTCTACAGGCAACAGAATTGAGTTCGACGCTTGATCGAACTCGAGCACCGGCAAGGTGGGCCCCAACACTCAAACCACCAGCCCCGGCGAAGAGGTCAATAACGTTGATTGAAGAGGGCTTTGCCATCGCAAGTGAGTCAAAATTTATTAGATAACTTTATATTATACCAAATTTCAACGCGTTTCGGTGAATCTCCCTGAAATCCCTTTCTTCAAAAGATACCACTGTTCAAACTCGCCCGGCGAGAACTGGTCGTTGTGTATTGACCCAGCGAAACCTGCACGAGTCACGCCGCTAATGCAAATGCCTCAGCGGGCATCTTCATCTCCAGGGCCTGATGGGGCCTCTGGTGTTTGCAGAACTAGATCCGATCGCCGATCACGCGGCTGGCGTGTTGCAGGGTTTCAAAGCCGTGACGGTGAATGCATTGCTCCTTCAGCGTGCGGATCTTCCGCTCCACCAGCACATTCTGCTTGGAGGGGGTAAGGAGTGATGAATTCCTGCTTCAGGCCATAGCTTTTGACCAGCGCCGTATGGCTGCGGCCGGTGAAGACCAGGCCGCTGTCCTAACGGAACAGGAAGGGCTCCTTCACGCGACCCAGCGTACCGAAGCGTGCGATCAGAGCCTACTCCAACGCGCTTGCAGCAGTGCGGGATTTACCGCCCCGGGAGACATGCCAACCCAGCAACTCCCGGCCAAAGCAGTCGATCACCAGCGCCAACGCAACCCAACCGTCTCGTCCCGATCGGTTCGACAATGCGGAAATGCACCTTCGGTGAGGCCTTCACCGACTGGCAATAGAACGTCCTACACGGCACTTCAAACTACCGGCACAGCCGAATGATCCAGACGATAACACCTTCCTCCTTGAGCCCCCGGCGGATCGTCTCGATCACTTCTCATCCTCGCCCAGCGGGGACTGCAATTTTTTTCGGGCACGCAACTTCAGCATCGCTTCCCCGTAGGCTTCCTGGAGTTGCTTGACCTGCTTCTCGTACCGCTCCCGGATATCCAACGGGTTGGCACGCAACGCGTTCTCCATGCCCCGTTTCGCCTCGTCGATCTAGGTCTCGATCTCGGACGGGGGAAAACATACGCACGGCGAACCTCAGTCACCGTCGCCTTGTTCTGCAGAATGCCCATCACCAATACGCTCTTGCGCTTGACTATCCAGCGTTTGATTTCGTTCTCCATGACCGTGCTCATGTGTTGCGCCTTTCAAGGCTAACGCCTGCGCAGGATTTCACTGGGTCAATACAAGGTAAGCCAACGGCGATCCGCAGCGACAACGGACCGAAATATGTCGGCAAGACGCTGACCGAATGGGCACAGAAGAACGGCATTCGGCTCGACTAAATCCAACCCGGAAAACCGCAGCAAAACGCCTACATCGAGCACTTCAACCGCACCGTACGCTACGACTGGCTCGGCCATGGCCTGTAATGGTCACGGCAGACTCGCCCGCGTCCTCGGCCGCAGCCTGTGGTGCCTGGCAGCGCGAGTGACTCAGGCGATCCGGGCCGAAGCCTTGTGGCTGTCGGTGGCGCCGCTCAACATGCGTGCCGGCATGGACACGCTCCTCACCCAAGTGCTGCAGGTCCTCGGCGAGGTGCGCCCGTATCACGCCTACGCTTCGCCAACCGGCGTAGCACCCGGCCGAAGGTGCTGATCCGCGACTGCCTCTGTTGCGACGATGCGGACGACTTGATCCGGCTCCACGCCAAAAACAACGGCCCTCTTCTTGATGCCTTCGAGCTTCAGCATGCTCCTGGCCGCGAGGCTATGCCCTGACCAGATCTTCCGTCATGCATGATGAACACGGTCCGTCGAAGCAGAAAAGCATGCAGCTTCAAGCTTGGTCACAGACTCGCCCACAGATGCGGCAGACGGTATGTTTCCAATGTTGTCCACGACCATCCAACTGACGCCAATGTGCCATGGCATAACCAATGGCACACCATCGAACGACAAAAACAAAAAAGCCCATGGAAATCATGGGCTTCTCTGTTTTTCTTGGCGGAGAGTGAGGGATTCGAACCCTCGATGCAAGTTTTAGCTCGCATGCTCCCTTAGCAGGGGAGTGCCTTCGACCTCTCGGCCAACTCTCCTCCGAAAGAAGAGCGCATTATAGACAAGGCGCAGCGTTACGTCAAATCAAACTGGAGCCTGATCCAGACCAAAAGCGCGATGCAGCACGCGCACGGCCAGCTCGAGGTATTTCTCGTCGATGGCGACGGAAATCTTGATCTCGGAGGTGGAGATCATCTGGATGTTGATGCCTTCCTCAGCCAGGGTCCGGAACATGCGGGAGGCCACGCCCGGGTGGGAGCGCATGCCGACGCCGACGATGGACACCTTGGCCATGGTGCGGTCACCCTGGATGGCACGGGCGCCGATATGGGCCTGCACGCCTTCGAGGATCTTGATGGCCTTGTCGTAGTCGGGGCGATTGACGGTGAACGAGAAGTCGGTGGTGCCGTCGTGGCCCACGTTCTGGATGATCATGTCCACATCGACATTCGCGTCCGCCACCGGGCCGAGGATCTGGTAGGCGATACCCGGCTTGTCGGGCACGCCCAGCACGGTGATCTTGGCTTCGTCACGGTTGAAGGCAATGCCGGAGATGATCGGCTGTTCCATGTTCTTGTCTTCCTCTACGGTAATCAGGGTGCCCTCACCTTCCTCCTGGAAGCTGGAGAGAACACGAAGCTTGACTTTGTACTTGCCGGCGAATTCAACCGAGCGGATCTGCAGCACCTTGGAGCCGAGGCTGGCCATTTCCAGCATCTCTTCGAAGGTGATGGTATCCAGCTTGCGCGCTTCCGGCACGACGCGGGGGTCGGTGGTGTACACACCGTCCACGTCGGTGTAGATCTGGCACTCGTCGGCCTTGATGGCCGCGGCCAGCGCAACGCCCGTGGTGTCGGAGCCACCGCGGCCGAGGGTGGTGATGTTGCCGGCCTCGTCCACACCCTGGAAGCCCGCCACCACGACGACGGCGCCCGCATCGAGGTCGCGGCGGATGTTGTCGCCGTCGATATCGAGGATGCGTGCCTTGGTGAAGGAGTCGTCGGTGAGGATGCGCACCTGGCCGCCGGTGTAGCTGCGCGCCTTGATGCCCATTTCCTCGAGCGCCATGGAGAGCAGGCCGATGGTGACCTGTTCGCCGGTGGAGATCACCACGTCGAGTTCACGGGGGCTCGGGTTGGGGCTGATTTCCTTGGCCAGGGCGATCAGGCGGTTGGTCTCGCCGCTCATCGCGGACAGGACGATCACCATCTGGTGTCCCTGGGCATGGAACTTCGCGACCCGCTTGGCCACGTTCTTGATCCGTTCGGGGTTGCCGACGGAAGTGCCGCCATATTTCTGAACTATGAGCGCCATCTTGACTTCTAAGAAGAGAGGATGTGGAAAACCCGTGATGTTATCGGATAACGGGGTTTCGCGCATCTGCTTGCGCTCAGGGAAGGTATCAGGATGCGGGTGTGGCGCTTTTCACGAAATCTCAATGTGGAAAACCCTAGCCAAAGCAAATATAGCGTTGTATTACAAGATGACTCTGATCTATACTTTTCGACATATAACGAAAGTTATATTAAAAAACACCTAGAAGCTTGTTAAAGCTGACAGAGCAACCCCTGAGGATGGCAGATATGAAAACTACTGAAAAAGTTGATGTGCGCGAGATCCGTCGCAAGCTGGGCATGAACCAGTCCCAGTTCTGGTCCAAGATCGGCGTGACCCAGAGCGGTGGCTCCCGCTACGAGAGTGGCCGCAACATTCCGCGCCCCGTCCAGGCCCTGCTGCGCCTTGTTCACATCGAACAAGTCGACATCAGCAAGATCAAGAAGGACGATGTGGATGTGGTCGAGTACCTGAAGGCGACCAACCCCGAGCTGTTCAAGACCCTCAAGAAGGAAGCGCGCGCCAAGAAGAAGGAACGCGTCGCCCACTGAGCCGGCCTCTCCCGGTGACTGGCCTAGCGCCAGCCGCCGGGAGCCGCTGGAAACGCGCCTTGTCCGCGAGATCGCTGATGGAAGCGAGGCAGATGCACGCTGCGCTATAATCCAGCCCCCTCCCCCTTCTCCGGTGTTGTTCGATGCGTATCACGCGCCGCCTTGAATTCGACGCGGGTCACCGCATTCCCGACCATGCCAGCCAGTGCCGCCACCTCCATGGCCATCGCTACGGGCTGGAGATCACTTTGTCCGGTGAAGTCATCAAGGCTGACGGCGAAGCCGTGAACGGCATGGTGATGGACTTCGCCGACGTCAAGGCGATCGCCAAGCAGCATGTGGTCGACGTCTGGGACCACGCCTTCCTGGCCTACCGCGGCGACACCGCTGTCGTCAGCTTCCTGCAGTCCATGCCTGGCCACAAGACGGTGATCCTCGACGTGGTCCCCACGGCCGAGAACCTGGCCGCAGAAGCCTTCCGCATTCTCGACCCCCTGTACCGGGACAGCTACGGCAACCATCTCCGCCTGGAACGCGTGCGCCTGTTCGAGACCCCCAACTGCTGGGCCGACGCCCTGCGCAGCGAGCGGGACTGACCCGCCCGGCGGGCTCCCGGAGCCCTCAGGTGACCTTCAGGCGCAGGGTGCCAACACCGTCCACTCCGGCCTCGATCACATCGCCCGCCTTCACGGCACCCACACCTTCCGGCGTGCCGGTCATGATCAGATCCCCAGGCTCCAGCCGGAACCACCCGGAGAGCCGGGAAACCACCTCGGCCGCAGACCAGATCATGTCGGCCAGATCGCCCTGCTGACGGCGCACGCCGTTCACCTCGAGCCAGATGCTGCCGCGCTCCGGATGGGCCACGGCGCCCGCCGGCACCACGGGGCTCATCGGCGCAGAGCGATCGAAGGCCTTGCCGATCTCCCAGGGGCGGCCCTGCTCCTTCATCTGCCCCTGCAGGTCGCGCCGGGTCATGTCCAGCCCCACCGCATAACCCCACACGTGAGACAAGGCCTGCTCCACCGGGATGTTTGCGCCCCCACATCCCACGGCCAGCACCAGCTCCACCTCATGATGGAGGCTGGACGTCGCCACCGCGTAGGGCCACTCGACACAGGCCCCGGGTGGCACCGACACCACCGCATCAGCCGGCTTGCAGAAGAAGAAAGGCGGCTCGCGGCTGGGATCAGAGCCCATCTCCCGCGCATGGGCCGCATAGTTGCGGCCAACGCAGTAGATGCGCCGCACTGGAAAGAGGTCGTCGCTCCCTGCCACAGGAAGGGCAGGAACCGGCTGCTGGGGAATGACAAAAGCCATGAGTGCGGGCTCCGCTGCAAAAAACTGCATGATGACCAAAGATGACGGATGCTGCACGTACAGTAGAACATGCGTGCCTTACCCCGCCTGGCTGGTGGGCGCCGGGTTGCGCGCACCAGCGCCAGCTTGCACGTGTTAACCCAATACCACCCGCCGGCATCAGGCACGCGCCACACTCCGCTCACACCCTCACCCCTAGGAGACCGGCATGGCCAAGAAGATCCTGATGATTTGCGGCGATTTCTGTGAAGACTACGAAACCATGGTGCCCTTCCAGGCACTCCTGGCCGTCGGCCATACGGTGCACGCCGTGTGCCCGGGCAAGAAGGCTGGCGACACCATCGCCACGGCCATCCACGATTTCGAGGGCGACCAGACCTACACCGAGAAGCGCGGCCACAACTTCGCGCTGAACGCCACCTTCGCCGAGATCAGCGCCGAGGACTACGACGGCCTGGTGATCCCCGGCGGGCGCGGCCCCGAATACCTGCGTATGTATCCCGAGGTGATCGCCGCCGTGCGTCACTTCTTCGACGAGGACAAACCCGTCGCCGCCGTCTGCCATGGCGCCCAGCTGCTGGCCGGCGCCCGTGTGCTCGAAGGACGCACCTGCTCCGCTTACCCGGCCTGCCGGGCCGAGGTGGAGCTGGCCGGCGGCATCTACGCCGACATCCCGATCGACCAGGCCGTGACCGACCGCAACCTGGTGTCGGCTCCCGCCTGGCCTGCCCACCCGGCCTGGATCGCCCAGTTCCTGTCGGTGCTCGGCACGCGGATCAGCCTCTGAACAGCCCCCGAAATCCCGCCGATCAGTGTTCGCCCTGATCCCGCCAGCGCCCCGCCGGACCTAGAATGATCCGGCGGGGCGTTCCCGTTTGCGGAGTCACAGCCATGTGCCAGATCTTCATCAGTGCCGACCCGGCGCTCTACGCCACCCGCAGCCGCTCCATCCGGCTCCACGGTGTCGCCACCAGCCTGCGCCTGGAGAACCTGTTCTGGCAGGTGCTCGAGGAGATCGGCGAGCGTGACGGGCTGAGCGTGCCGCAGCTGGTGGGGCGCCTCTACGACGAGCTCCTGGCCAGCGGCCGCCTCGACGACGCCACGAACTTCTCGTCCTTCCTGAGGGTCTCCTGCATGCGCTACCAGCAACTCCAGCTGGCCGGCCGGATCCCGACCGACGTCCGCACGCCCATCCGCAGCCTGGATCCGGCCTGGGTGCTGGCCACCGCACCCGCCGGCGCCCACCAGTGACCCCTGCAGCCCCCTCGCCAACAGGACATCCCCGATGATCGACCTCTACTACTGGACCACCCCCAACGGCCACAAGATCACCCTCTTCCTGGAAGAGAGCGGCCTGCCCTACCGCATCCTGCCCATCAACATCGGCAAGGGCGAGCAGTTCCAGCCCGACTTCCTGCGCATCGCCCCCAACAACCGCATCCCGGCCATCGTGGACACCGCACCGGCGGACGGCGGGGAACCGATCCCCCTGTTCGAGTCCGGTGCGATCCTGCTCTACCTGGCCGAAAAGACCGGCCGCTTCCTGTCTCCGGACCCGCGCGTGCGCCTCGACACCCTGCAGTGGCTGTTCTGGCAGATGGGCGGCCTGGGTCCGATGGCCGGCCAGAACCACCACTTCGGCGTCTATGCGCCCGAGACCATCCCCTACGCCATCGACCGCTACGTCAAGGAGACCGGCCGGCTCTACGCGGTGCTCAACAAGCGGCTGGCGGATCGCCCCTTCATCGCCGGGGACGACTACTCCATCGCCGACATGGCCTGCTACCCGTGGATCGTGCCCCACGAGCGGCAGCGCCAGAACCTGGCGGACTTCCCCCACCTGGCTCGCTGGTTCGAGGCCATCCGCCAGCGGCCGGCCACCGTGAGGGCCTACGCCCTGGCCGATCAGATCAACAAACCGGCCCCGCTCGACGAAGCCGCCAAGCAGGTTCTTTTTGGCCAGGATGCAAAAACCGTAAACAAAGGATGATCTTAGGCCGGCACGTGCGGGTCGCTTCCGGTAAAATCCTGCGGTCTCTGAAGCCGTTTCTTACACCGGGCCCAAGACCGCTTCACCCTCCAACCGGCCCGCGCATTCTGTTTTCATGACTGAACCCATCGAACGTTTCGACCAGCTCGACCTCCAGGCACCCATCCTCGAGGCCCTGGCCGAGATCGGTTACGAAACCCCGTCGCCCATCCAGGCGGCGTGCATTCCCCACCTGCTGGCCGGGCACGACATCCTCGGCGAAGCCCAGACCGGCACCGGCAAGACCGCCGCGTTTGCCCTGCCGGCCCTCGACCGGGTGGACATCAGCAAGCGCAATCCCCAGGTGCTGGTCCTGGCGCCGACCCGCGAGCTGGCCATCCAGGTCGCCGAGGCCTTCCAGCGCTACGCCAGCAAGATGCCCGGCTTCCACGTGCTGCCGATCTACGGCGGCCAGAGCATGGTGGTGCAGCTGCGCCAGCTGCAGCGTGGCGCCCACGTGGTGGTCGGCACCCCTGGCCGGGTCATGGACCACATCGAGCGCAAGAGCCTCAATCTCGATGGCCTGACCACCCTGGTGCTCGACGAAGCCGACGAAATGCTGCGCATGGGCTTCATCGACGACGTGGAGTGGATCCTCGAACACCTCCCCGCCGAGCGCCAGACCGCCCTCTTCTCGGCCACCATGCCGGACGCGATCCGGCGCGTTGCCCACCGCTACCTGCGCGATCCCAAGGAAGTGAAGATCAAGGCCGCCACGGCCACGGTCTCGACCATCCGCCAGCGTTTCCTGCAGATCGCCGGCCCGCACAAGCTTGACGCGCTCACCCGCATCCTCGAGGTCGAGGACGAGTTCGATGCCGCCATCGTCTTCGTGCGCACCAAGACCGCCACCGTCGAGCTCGCCGAGAAGCTCGAGGCCCGCGGCTACGCCGCAGCCTGCCTCAACGGCGACATGACCCAGCAGCTCCGCGAGCGGGTCATCGAGCAGCTCAAGAACAAGGCCCTCGACATTGTCGTCGCCACCGACGTGGCCGCCCGCGGCATCGACGTGCCGCGCATCAGCCACGTCATCAACTACGACATCCCCTACGACACCGAGGCCTATGTGCACCGCATCGGCCGTACGGGCCGGGCCGGCCGCACCGGCAACGCGATCCTCTTCGTCGCGCCGCGCGAGAACCACCTGCTGCGCCAGATCGAGCGCGCCACCCGCCAACCGATCGAAGCCCTCAAGCTGCCGAGCCGCGAGGCCGTGGCCGACAAGCGGGTCGCCGCCTTCCGCCAGCAGGTCGCCGATGTGCTTGAATCCCAGGACCTGGGCTTCTTCCTCGACGTGGTCGCCGGCATGGAGGAAAAGCACGACGTGGACATCCGTGAGGTCGCCGCCGCCCTGGCCTTCCTGGCCCAGAAGGATCGCCCCCTGCAGATGCCCGAGACCGGACGCCCCGACATCGCCCAGCTGGCTGCTGGCAAGACGGATCGCCCTGCCCGCGACACCCGCGAACCGCGTGAGAACCGTGGTGAGATCCTCGAACGCCGCCGCGACTACGCGGAAGGCCGTCTGGCACGCTATCGCATCGACGTAGGCCGCGAGCACATGGCCTCGCCCAAGGACATCGTCGGCGCGATCGCCAACGAAGCCGGCATCGAAAGCCGCTTCATCGGCCAGATCAACCTGTTCGAAGACTACAGCACCGTCGAACTGCCGCCGGACCTGCCCAACGACGTACTGCAGATCCTGCGCAAGGCCCGCGTGCGCCAGCAGCAACTCAACATCCGTCTGGCCAGCCCCGAAGAGGCTGCGCGCGAACGCGGCCGCCCGAGCGGTCCTGGTGGACGGGGTGCTCCTGCGGGCAAGAAGCCTTTCCGCAAGGACGGCTTTGCCGGCAACAAGGACTTCAAGCCCCGCAAGCCGAAGCCCTGAACGCACGGTACGGGGGCTGCACCGGCAGCCCCCGGCACCAAAGGCGCTCAGCCCATATCCAGCGACCCGACGATCTGCTTCAGCGCTTCGAAGCAGCGCGCGTCGATGGCCTTGCCGAGCTCCGCCTCCATGATCTCCAGGGTCTTCGAGACCGGCACCGCCCCGCGGTAGGGCCGCACCGCAGTAATCGCATCGAAGATGTCGGCCGTGGTGATGATCCGCGTCTCGAGCGAGATCTCATCACCGCTCAGGCCCCGCGGATAACCCATGCCGTCCAGGCGCTCATGGTGTGCGCCCGAGACCACAGCCAGTTCCCCAAAGGCCCGGATCCGCGACAGGATGGCTTCGGTGTAGCTGGCATGCCGCTGCACCGCCGCCCATTCATCCGCATCCAGCTTGCCCGGCTTGTCCAGGATGGCATTACTGACTCCCAGCTTGCCCATGTCGTGCAACAGGGCCCCCCGACGCAGCCAGCGCCGCCGTGACGGCGGCAGTCCGAGCGCCTCGGCAATGCGCTCGGTGTAGAGCGCCACCCGCGCGCTGTGGCCGGCGGTGTAGGGGCTCTTCGAGTCCACCACCTGGCCGAAGGCCGCCGCAATCTCATCCAGGTAGTCCTCATCCAGCGGCACCACATAGCGGCCCGGCTCCAGCGCAAACACGGCCCGCTCGAGCTGGGGATCGGCCAGCCGCTCCCAGAATTCCGGCCGCTCCGCGCAGCGCCTGAAGGCGGCCACGATGGCGGGATCGAACCAGCTGCCGCAGCGGTCCTCCACCTCCCAGCACGCCGCATCCATCCCATCCGAGACGTTGAACACATCCACCACCTGGGCCAGCAAGGCGATGCGTGCATAGACCGGGATCTGCTCGCCCTGCAGATGGCCCGGACGGCCGCTGCCGTCCCAGTGCTCGTCGAGGGCATGGATGCCCATCGCCACGGATTCACCGAAACGCAGCTGGCGGGCGATGTCGGCGCCGCGGGTGCAGCGCGTCTCGATCAGCTCCTGGGCGATCTCGTCGCCCTTCTGGAAGATGTTGGCAATGGCCTTGAAGCGCTCGGTCAGTCCGGCCCCCAGTCCGGTATGGCCGATGACGAACTTGAGCACCTTGGGCAGGCGCCCGTTCACGGTCTTGAAGTCCCGCTTGAAGCTCAGGTCATCGGTCAGGTACAGCTCGCAGATCCGCGCGGCGTTGCTGCTGCACCCCAGATCCTTGAGCAGCAGCGTGTAGTAGAGCTCCCACAGGGCCTCATCGGAGAGGCCCATTGCCCGTCCCA
Source organism: uncultured Zoogloea sp. (assembly GCA_937967645.1). Taxonomy (GTDB): domain Bacteria; phylum Pseudomonadota; class Gammaproteobacteria; order Burkholderiales; family Rhodocyclaceae; genus Zoogloea. The sequence continues at coordinate 13,576 of CALBTT010000202.1, read as the reverse complement.
CGTGCATGCCGATCCAGCAGCAGCGCACACAGTGCCCCTCGGGCTGCCCTTCGGTGATATCGAGGGCGTGGCTCAGCGCCCCGATCAGTTCGGATAGTGTCAAACCAGCCAGTGGCATCGCCCAGCTCCCGGGTTTTCATGGCTTCCGGCGGGAAGCCCTGGGCTTGATTTTCCCGGGTAACGCCCCTTCCTGCCGTGACTGAAGTCCCTGTCAGCCGTTGTAATCGCCCTACAGTCTGCCTCGTCAGGCACATGAACCGATGAACGCTCTGTTAAAATTCGCATTACGGTCATTTTATTGAAACACTTTCATACTCATGTTTGGACGCTTGCTGCCCCAAGAGGGCCGTTTTTTTGAACTCTTCAACTCCCACGCGGAGCAAATCGTCCTCGGAGGCCAGGCACTCGTCGCCCTGATGGAAGATCTGGCCAGTGCTGAAAAGCACATCAGTGCCATCGAAGGCATTGAGCAGGCCGCCGACAAGATCACCCACGAGACCATCGCCCAGCTTCACAAGAGCTTCATCACGCCCCTCGATCGGGACGAGATCCACAGCCTGATCAACGCCATGGACGACATCCTGGACACCGTCCAGGACGTGGCGGAATGCACCACGCTCTATCACATCCAGCGCATCACGCCGGAAGCGCTCCAGCTGGCCAACGTCAGCCTGTCCTGCTGCACCCGGGTCAAGACCGTCGTCGGCCTGATCTCCAACATGGACAACGCCAGCGCCATCCTGCAGACCTGCCAGGAGATCGACCGCCTCGAGACCGACGCCGACCGCATCATGCGCGGCGCCATGTCGCGCCTCTTCCGCGACGAGCGTGACGCCCTGCAGGTCATGAAGCTCAAGGCGATCTACGAGCAGCTGGAATCCATCACCGACCGTTGCGAGGACGTCGCCAAGATCGTCGAAGGCATCGTGCTGGAAAACGCCTGAGCGCTACCATGGAACCCGTACAGATCGGATTCTGGGTCATCGCCGGGCTGGTTGTCGTCGCCCTGCTTTTCGACTTCATGAATGGCTTTCACGACGCGGCGAACGCCATCGCCACCGTCGTCTCCACCGGCGTGCTCAAGCCGCACCAGGCAGTTGCCTGGGCCGCCTTCTTCAACTTCGTCGCCCTCTTCGTCTTCCAGCTGAAGGTGGCCAGCACTGTCGGCAAGGGCATCATCGACCCGACGGTGGTGGATCACTACCTGATCTTCGGGGCGCTGCTGGGCGCCATCACCTGGAACGTCGTGACCTGGTACTACGGCATCCCGTCCAGTTCATCCCACGCCCTGATCGGCGGCATCGTCGGCGCGGCGATGGCCAAGGCCGGCACCGATCCGCTGATTGCCGCGGGCATCTGGAAGACCGTCGCCTTCATCATCATCTCGCCGCTTTTCGGCTACCTGCTCGGTTCGCTGATCCTGGTGATCGTCGCCTGGATCTGCCGTAACAAGACGCAGCGCCGGGTGGACAAGTGGTTCCGCCGCCTGCAGCTGGTTTCCGCAGCCCTGTACAGCCTGGGTCACGGCGGCAATGATGCCCAGAAGACGGTCGGCATCATCTGGATGCTGCTGCTGGCAGCCGGCGTCACCGCCGCCAACGACCCGGTACCGATGTGGGTGGTGGTGACCTGCTACATGGCGATCGGCCTCGGCACCCTGTTCGGTGGCTGGCGCATCGTCAAGACCATGGGGCAGCGCATCACCAAGCTCAAGCCGGTCGGGGGCTTCTGTGCCGAGACCGGCGGCGCCATTACCCTGTTCCTGGCGACCAGCCTCGGCATCCCGGTGTCCACCACCCACACCATCACCGGCGCCATCGTCGGTGTCGGTTCGGTGCGCCGTACCGCAGCGGTGCGCTGGGGTATCGCAGGCAGCATCGTGTGGGCGTGGATCCTCACCATCCCCTGCTCCGCCCTGGTGGCGGCCGGCGGCTACTGGCTCGGCTGCAGCATCATGTAAGCGTCCGGATGCTTGACGAGGACGGGCCAAGGCCCGATCCTCGCGGCACTCCGGAAATCACGACGCTTTTCGCCATGGCCTCCCCCACCCTCAAGCAGCAGAAAACCTTCGCCCTTGTGCGCATCATCGGTGGCTTCGCCGCCGCCGGTGTCCTCGGCTACTCCTTCGTCGCCAACGTCCTGGCCGGCCAGCCGGCAGAAGGTGCGGTGCTTGGCACCGGCATCATGGCGCTGCTCGCCCTGGGCTATGCGGCCTTCTACACCCGCAACCTGAGCCGCATCGCCGAACAGGAAAAGTCGGCGGGCACGCCTTGAGCCTGCGCCTCACCAGCGCCGGTCTGCTGTTTCCGCTGCTGCTCGGCGCCTGCGCCAGCAACGGCCCGGTCGAATCCCGCCCGTCGCCTACCCTGCCCCCCGTCTCCGGCAGCGCAGGCCAGAGTGCCCGCCCGATCAGCCCACCGGTCGCACCTGGCGACACCCCGCGGGTCCTGCCGTCCGTGACTGCGGTGCCTCCACCGGCGCAGCCCCCATCACCGCCGCCGGCCCCGCCCAGGCCGCCAGCGCCGGCCTATCCCGACGAGCGGGAAGGCCGCGCCGTGGTGGCCAGCTACCTGCCGCCGGCGGTGAAGGACAAGGAGGGCTGGGCCACCGACATCTTCTCCGCCTTCGCGGCACTCCGCATCGCCCCCACGCCGGACAACATCTGTGCGGCGGTGGCCGTCATCGAGCAGGAGTCCACCTTCCAGGCCGACCCGCAGGTGCCTGGCCTGCCCGGCATCGTACGCAAGGAGATCGACGCCCGCCGCGAGCGCCTGCACCTGCCCAAGCTGCTGGTCGAGGCGGCCCTGCTCAAGGGGTCGCCGGACGGCCGCAGCTACAGCGCGCGCATCGACGCCCTGCGCACCGAGAAGGAGATGAACCGCCTGTTCGAGGACATGATCTCCGAACTCCCCCACGGCAAGGACCTGCTCGGTGGCTACAACCCGGTCCGCACCGGCGGGCCGATGCAGGTCAGCGTGGCCTTCGCCGAAGACCACGTGAAGGAAAAGGGCTACCCCTATCCGCGCAAGGGCAGCATCCGCGATGAAGTGTTCTCGCGACGGGGCGGCCTGTACTTCGGCATCGCCATCCTGCTCGACTACCCGGCGCCCTACACCCAGCCGCTCTACCGCTTCGCCGACTTCAACGCCGGTCGCTACAGCAGCCGCAACGCAGCCTTCCAGCAAGCCGTGGCGCGCCTGAGCGGCCAGCCCCTGGCCCTGGATGGCGATCTCCTGCGCTACACCGACGGCAATCCGTCCTCCGAGCCCAGCGCCACCCTGCAAGCCCTCGAGCGGCTCGCCCCGCGCCTGGGCTTCAGCCGTGCGGAGCTGCTCCGCGACCTGCGCCTGGAGAAGGTCTCGCGCTTCGCCCAGACGCCCCTGTACGGCCGCGTGTTCGCCCTCGCCGACGCCGATGCGGGGGGCCGCCTGCCGCGGGAGACCCTGCCCCGCATCGACCTGAAGAGCCCCAAGATCCAGCGCAAGCTCACCACCGCCTGGTTCGCCGAGCGCGTCGACGCCCGGCACCGCACCTGCCTGGGACGTAACCGGGCGGCCACGCCCTGAGGGCCGCGGCGCTCCCGCCATTCCTTGATCCAGGCCAGATTGGCCGTGTCCAAGTGACATTACAATCCAGTACAGGATATGCCGCCAAGGCATGGTTTAATGTCGCCAAAACAACGACCACGGGAGATCAACCGCATGAACCCTCAGGAACAGTACGCAGCCAAGCGCATGACCGCAGCGGAAGCCATCCGCCTTGTGCGGAACGGTGACACCATCGTCGTGCCCACCGCCGTGGCCGAGCCGCCGGCGCTGCTGAACGCCCTGTCCGAACACCGCCGCGACTTCCGCGACGTCCAGGTGTCCCAGATCCTCGCCGTCCGCAAGTTCGGCTACCTGGATCCGACCACCGCCGAGCATGTGCGCCACACCGCCTACTTCTTCAGCGGCGCGACCCGTCCGGGCTTCCGCGAAGGCGTGGTGGACTTCACGCCCAGCTACTTCTCCGAGATGCCCCAGCTGATCGACCGCGGCCTGATGCCGGCGGACGTGGTGTTCACCCAGGTGTCGCCGATGGACCAGCACGGCTACTTCTCCCTGGGCATCGCCGCCGACTACACCATGGCGGCCATCCGCAAGGCGCGTGCAGTGGTCATCGAGGTCAACCCGAACGTCCCCTTCGCCTTCGGCAACTGCCATCTGCACATCTCCCAGGTCAGCGCCCTGGTCGAGAACGACGAGCCGGTGCTGGAAGTCGGCCTGCCCACCATCGGACCCGTGCAGGAAGCCATCGGCAAGTATGTGGCCGACCTGATCGATGACGGTTCCACCCTGCAGATCGGCTACGGCGGCATCCCCGATGCCGTGGTGATGCAGCTGACCCACAAGCACGACCTGGGCATCCACACCGAGATGATCGGCGATGGCATCCTGACCCTCATCGAGTCCGGTGCAGTCACCAACCGCCGCAAGAACTACCTGCCGGGCAAGATGGTGGCCACCTTCGCCCTGGGCTCGAAGAAGCTCTACAAGTGGATCGACCGCAACCCGATGTTCGAGATGCACCCGGTCGACTACACCAACGATCCCTACCTGGCCGGTCAGAACGACAATCTCGTCGCCATCAACGCCACCCTCGAGATCGACTTCCTTGGTCAGTGCGGCTCCGAAAGCCTGGGCCCGATCCCCTACTCCGGCACCGGCGGCCAGTCCGACTTCGTGCGGGCGGCCAACCGCTCCAACGGCGGCAAGGCCTTCATCGTGCTGCCCTCGACGGCCAAGGATGGTGCCATCTCACGCATCGCCCCGACCCTGACCCCGGGCACCCATGTCTCCACCAGCAAGAACGACATCAACTACGTGGTCACCGAATACGGTGTGGCCCAGCTGCGCGGCAAAACCGCCAAGCAGCGCTGCCAGGCCCTGATCAGCATCGCCCACCCGGATTTCCGGGCCGAGCTGACCGCCGCTGCCAAGAAGATGCACCTGCTGTAAGCACCACCCCGTCCCAGCAAAAAGGCCCCGGCATGTCCGGGGCCTTGTGCTTTCTGGGGAGCCCGCAGGGGCTGTAGGGGCGGCTTCAGCCGCCCGCGGACGGTGATCAAGATTCTGTCAGCGATTTGCGTGCGCAGGGCGGCTGAAGCCGCCCCTACAACGCCACGCCATTGGCGGGCGCGCCATTCATGCTCAGGGGATCTCGTACTCCAGGCCGAAGGCCGCGCCGTCGTCCAGCCCCAGCACCTGGACCAGCCAGGGCATGACGGTCTTGAGGGTCTCGGGCAGTGTCCAGGGCGGATTGATGATGAACAGACCGCTGCCATGCATGCCGTAGCCATCCTCGGAGGGCTTGCTCACATCGAGGCTGACATTGAGCCAGCTGGTGATGGGCAGACGCTTGAGCTTGTCGGGCAGCTCCCGGGACAGCATGGTCTGCAGCCTCGGATACCACACCGCATAGGTGCCGGTCGGGAAGCGGCGCAGGCACTCCTTGAGGGCGCTCACCACCGTCCGGTAGTCGCTCTTCACTTCATAGGGCGGGTCGATCAGGACCAGCGCGCGGCGTGACGGTGGCGGCAGAAAGGCGTTGATGCCGGTGAAACCGTCCTGCTCCAGCACGATGGCCTTGCCGTTGCCTTCATCGAAAGTCTGGCGCAGCAGGCGGTTGTCCGCGGGATGGAGTTCGAACAGGCGCATCCGGTCATCGTCCCGCAGCAGGGGCGCCGCGCAGCACGGGGAGCCGGGGTAAAGCTTGAGCTTGCCGGTCTCATTGAGCTCCCGGACCAGCCTGAGATAGCTCTTCAGCGGCTTCGGCACATCCTTGCGACCGAGCAGACGGCCAACGCCATCCTCGAACTCCGCGTTCTTGCGGGCAAAGGCTTCGTCCAGCGAGTAGCAACCGGCCCCCGCGTGGGTGTCGATGTACCAGTAGGGCTTGTCCTTCTGGTTGAAGTATTCGAGCAGCTGGACGAGGACGAAGTGCTTGAGCACGTCGGCGTGGTTGCCGGCGTGGAAGGCGTGGCGATAACTCAGCATGGCAGGTCTCCGCGAAAGCGGGAACGGTGGATCAGGGGCGCGATGCTATCACCTCCGCCCCCCGCCCGCCCCTCTTGTCGCGCTAGGGTGCGTTGTACTTGCGGCTGGAGCCCCGGAAACGCTCCACCGGGTACTTGGCTTCGTTCTTGGCCAGCTTGACCAGTGCCGCCGCCTGCAGGTCGATCCCCGCCTTGTCGGCGATCAGCAGCAGGTACAGCAGCACATCGGCGCATTCGTCCTGCAGCGCCTCACGGCCGTGCAGATCCTCGGCCAGCGCCGCAACCTGGGCATCGTCTTTCCACTGGGTCAGCTCAAGCAGTTCGCCCGCCTCCAGGTTGAGGGACACGATCAGGTTACGCAGGGAATGAAACTGCGCCCAGTCACGGGCATCCCGGAAGGCGGCGACCCGCCGGGTGAGATCGTCCAGGTCGCCGGCCATCTTCAATCCTTCTTGCGATCGAGGAAGGCCGCCACCGCCGCGTCGTGCTCACTGGAGGTGTGGGTCAGGGCCTGGTAGGCCGCCGACAGCTCCAGCACCGTGTCGAGGCGGCTGGTCTGGGCTTCGCGCATCAGGCGCTTGGTCATGCGCAGGGCCTGGCCGGGGTTGGCGGCGATGCGGCGGGCCAGCGCCAGGGCCTCGTCGAGCAGGCTCTCCGGCGACACCACCCGCGACACCAGGCCGACTTCCAGGGCCTGGCGGGCATCCAGCGCATCGCCCGTGAAGCTCATCTCGGCGGCACGGGCATAACCCACCACCCGCTGCAGCAACCACGCGCCACCATCACCAGGGATGAGGCCGAGCTTCACGAAGCTCTCGGCAAACAAGGCCTTCTCCGAGGCGATGCGGATATCGGCCATGCACGCCAGGTCACAGCCGGCGCCGATGGCTGGGCCGTTCACGGCGGCGATGGTCGGCACGTCCAGGCGATAGAAGGCCAGGGGAATGCGCTGGATGCCGTTGCGGTAGGCTTCCTTGACGTCCATCCCGGTGCCCGCGGCCAGGCCGCGCTTGTCGCGGAAATCCTTGACGTTGCCGCCGGCGCAGAAGGCGCTGCCCGCCCCTGTGAGGATCACCACCTTGACCGACGGATCACGCTGGACCCGCTCGCAGGCCGCCACCACGGCATCCCACTGCTCAGGGCCGGTCAAGGCGTTGCGCGCCTCGGGCGCGTTGAGGGTCAGCGTGACGATGCCATCCTGTTGCTTGAAAACCACAAAATCCTGATCTGCCATTCCTGTCTCCCGGATTGTTCGCCAGCCTCCCGCACGCGCCACGGAAACGGGCACTACTGCGGGGGCTAAGCCCTTATTTCCCTTGCGGAAAGCGCCTTCGGAACACCGATTTTCCGCTTGCGCTCGAGCATTACCCTGTTATTATGGCGCGCTCTTCAGCCGGCCATTCGGCGGCACGGCGGAACTTCACCAAAACAGGAAAATAACATGCCGATCTACCGCCTCGGAGAGCGCGCTCCGCAGTTGCAGGAGGGAGTCTGGATTGCCGACACCGCCACCGTCATCGGTGACGTGCGTCTCGGCAAGAACGTCAATGTGTGGTTCGGCGCGATCCTGCGCGGGGACAACGACCCGATCACCATCGGCGAGAACACCAACATCCAGGATGGTTCGGTGCTGCACACCGACGACGGCGTTCCCCTCGACATCGGTGCCAATGTCACCGTCGGGCACAAGGTCATGCTCCACGGCTGTACCGTCGGGGAAGGCTCCCTGATCGGCATCAACGCGGTGGTACTCAACCGGGCCGTGATCGGCAAACACTGCCTGATCGGCGCCAACTCACTGATCCCCGAAGGCAAGGTGATCCCCGATCGTTCGCTGGTCTGCGGCTCGCCGGGCCGGATCATCCGCGAACTCACCGACCACGAGATCAGCCGCCTGCAGGCCAGCGCCGACGGTTACGTCGCCAATGCCCTGCGTTACCAGGAAGACCTGGTCAAGCTCTGAGCAGGCATGCGCCAGCCCTGCCCCCACAGGGGCAGGCCGGAACGAGACAATGCGCCGACAGGCCGCTCACAGCAGCGTGAGCATGACCGGCTGATGGTCCGATGCCGCCGTCGCCTGATCCACGGCAACCGCCTCGATGTGGTCCACCAGGTCGGCACTGACGAAGAAGTAATCACAGCAGTAAGGCCGGTCGGGCCATTCGGCGCCGTTCTGCCCCACCGTCCCGAGGTGCGGGATCTCCCCGTAGCAGGCCCGCCAGGCATCCTCCCAGCCCGACACATCGGCGCTGATCGGAGCCGTCATCCGGTAATACTCCGGGCTGCCGGGTTCGCAATTGAAATCCCCGCAGATCACCGCCGAGACCGGCCTCGGCCACACGGCGAAGGGCGAATCGCCACGTTCTCGGCCATCCCCCTGCTCCATTTCGGCCAGACGCACGGCGTCGGACTGCAGGGTATGCAGGGCCGCAATCTGGGTCATGCGCTGGATCCGCGAGTAATACTCCAGATGGGTGTTGAGCACCCGCAGCGGGCCTCGCGGGCCATCCACCACCAGCTCCAGACACACCCGCGGCATGCTCGGCCTGCCCTCCTCGGGCGGACGCGGCAGGCTGTGGCGGAAGACCTGGCCGACCGGCAGGCGCGACAGGGTCAGATTGCCGAAGCGGCTGCGCCCGCCGGCGCCATCCGGCAGGTCCACACCCTCGGCAAAATGCGCCTGATGCCCTGGAAAGGCCGCAGCAAGGCGTGCCACCCCGTCCACCGCCACACCGCCCTGCAGGCCGGCAAAGCCCACTGCGACCTCCTGCAGGCAGATCACATCGAAATCGCCCAGCATGCGGATCGCCGCGATGGTGCGATCGAGATTCACCACGCCGTCGGCGCCGCGCCCCCACTGAATGTTCCAGCTCAATAGCTTCATCGGCTTCATCGAAAAATCCGTTCTCCCTGAACGCATGCCGGCACGGGATACGTCCTCGCCCGACTGACAGGCTGGAGGATAGCAAGGCCGTCCGGATCCCTCCCAGCCTAAACCAGCGGCAACGTGCGCAATTGCCGAAAGTGACGCATCCCATTGATCGAAACAGGATTTTTGTCACGGAAGGGTATTCCGGCAAAATCCCGCCGCATGCTCAAGAGCCGCCCGCCGCCGCCGTAAACCTGGAGTCACCCGTCCGAGAATGATCGCCATGAGTACGCCCCAGGAGCTTGTTGCCTGCGTCGAGAGGCTGGCCAGCCTGCCCGCCGTGTATCACCGTATCCGCGCCCTGCTGGATGATCCGGACAGTTCGGTGCAAGACCTGGCCGATGCGGTGTCCAGCGACGCGGGCATCACCGCGCGGGTCCTCAGGGCCGTCAACAGCGTGCTGTACGGCTTTCCAGGCAAGGTCGAGACCATCGGCCGGGCCGTCAACCTGATGGGCATGCAGCAGGTGCACGATCTGGTACTGAGCACCTCGGTGATCGGCGCCTTCTCGGGCATCCGCCCGGCGCGCATGCACATGATCAAGTTCTGGAAGGACTGCGTGTTCCGCGGTCTGGCGGCACGGGCTGCGGCGAAGACCCTGGGAACGGGCGACCCGGAGCGCATGTTCGTCGAAGGGCTGCTGGCCGACATCGGCCACCTGGTGATGTTCCAGGCCGCGCCCGAAGCGACCAACGCCGCTCTGGCTGCTGCCCACGAAGCCCAGGCCCCGGTCCATGAGCTGGAGCAGGAGATCGTCGGTTGCAACTACGCTGAAGTGGGCGCGGCGCTTGCCAGCGCCTGGCATCTGCCCAGCGGCTTTGCCGCCGCCATCGGGGCCCAGCTCCGGCCCGCACTGGCCGGCCCCCACGTGACCGAAGCCGCGCTGATCCACATCGCCAACCAGATCCTCGTCACCGCCGAGGAAGCGGAACCAGAGGCCGCCGCCCTGGCGCTGATCGACCCCATGGTGAGCGCACGCCTGGAGCTCGACACCGACAAGCTGGCCCGGATCCGGAATATTGCGGAGAGCGAACAGGGCGCCGTGATCGCCCTCTTCTTCCCGGCCCAAGGCTGAGGCAGACAGACCTGAAACGCCACGGGGCCGCACAAGCGGCCCCGCCTCACTGAGTCGATCCGCTTCAGCACAGCCGCCGGAAGACGGTCTCCATGGGCATGCCTGCCGCCACCTGGGCGCGCCAGATCACCGTGGTGCAGGGCACCCGCTGATCGTAGCCGCGGGAGACCCACCCCGTCAGCGGCGTCTCGGATCCGTGCAGGACACTCACCTCGCCCCCCGGGGGCAGGAGCATCTCCAGGCACACCGGCCCGTTGCTGACATGCAGGCCATCCGGCGTGCAGGTCACGCTGCACTCCTCGCTGAAATGCCAATGCAGGCGGACATCCTGGACACCGCTCCCGGATACGCTGTCCGTCACCGACAGGGTGCCACTGGGGCGATCGAACAGCCAGGCCCGGCGATGCACCGGCCGCCCTGGCTTGCGCCGATAGCCATCATGCTCGGCCACCAGCCGCTCCTCGCGGGGGCTGTCATGGCGCTCGACCACCCGCGTCTGATAGCGGCGGGTCCAGATGAAGCGGCCGCCGGACACGGCCTGGTCATCTCCATCGAGGCTCAGGGTGTTGTGCATCGCCGTCCCGCGGAAGCCGTTGCGCCAGCTCTCGGCGCCCAGATAGGTGCCGGTGCCGGGGTCAACCAGAAATTCGCAACCCGCCATCGACAAGGTGAAGGACAAGGCGTCCGCATGCCCATGGGCCGCCACTCCTGCCAGGCCGAGGGCACCCGCATCCACCACGGCGCGGAACTCTGCGGGCGTATCGAGGTTGGCGCCCAGCACATAGACCCCACCCTCAGGGAAATCAGTCCGCGGGGTGGCGACGGCGCCCTTCAGCATCAGGTCATCGAACTCCTCGCAGGCCGCCCCGCCGAGCAGCCACTCGGTGACCGGGTCCACCACCCCGGCCTTGCGGGCCAGTGAGGCGTTCTGGAACAACAGGGCACCGGTCGCCAGCTGCCCATGAAAGACGCAGCTGCCGCTACCCAGGCCCAGGCCTGTGGTCAGGCTGCTGTCCGCATCGCCCAGCTGCGGCACGTGCCCTCCGGCATCCATGATCGCCGCCAGGAACTCCAGCATGGCCTCCAGCCGCTGCCAGTATTTCGCCGAGAAGGGCGCATCGGTGCTGCGCGAAGCCAGCCCCGCAAACATCAGGCAGTCCCACACCGCCTGCTGGACACCGATGGACTGCTCACGACACACGCCATCGGCGGCGATCTGCTGCGGGACCTCCTTCTCCAGCCCCTCCCGGGCCACGCTGCGCCAGGTGGTGGCCTCGTCCCAGTGGGGCCAGGTCACACCGGCGACGTACAGGCCAGCCAGTTCAGCGATGCGCTTGTGGTCCCCGACGGCCCGACGGCCCGGGTGAGACTCGATGAACTCCGCATGGCGCCAGACGCTGTTGAGCCAGTCGGTGCGCAGCACCTTGCCCACCGGGTTGTCGAACAGCGGCGAACGGATGCCACCGACGAGCTGCCAGGCCAGCGCCCAGTTGATCAGGCGGATGCCCGCCTCGCCTGGGCAGGACCAGGCCGCGCCATGGGGAAAGGGACATTGGGCAAACCAGCTGCCCAGCAGGTCACCCAGCGCATCCAGATAGCGCCGTTCGCCGCTGAAATGCCAGGCCTGGGCCAGCAGTACCAGCTCCCCGTGGCGATGTACCTCCAGCAGATACTTGTAGTCTCCGGCGGTCTCGATATCGCGTACCGAAAAGCGACGTCCGGTGGTCAGCGGCACCCGCGCTCCGCCTGCCGGGTTGCAGTTCCATTCCGGAGGGAAAGCCAGTTCCATCGGCTTTGCAAGGATCCGCCAGCGGCCGTCGAGCAGTTCATCAGCACGACGCAGCACGACCCCGCGACGGGACGGCTGCTGCAAGGACAGCCAGGTCGGCTCGGGCAACATCGGGCGCGGCAAGGGCACGGTCTCCACGGCCGGCCGGCGGATCATCGCGCGACTGGCCGTAGAGCCCGCCTTCTCGACGATCTCTGCCACGGAAAGGCCACGCAGTTGATTCCAGTACCGCCCCACCCGGGTCAGGCTCGACATTGCTTCCATTACTCCCTGTTCCTATGACCACTCCGGGCACCAGCGCCCGGCGGGAAAAAATCATAGCGGCAGGCCGCCTGGCAAACTGTGATAAGTGCCATTCATCGCCAGAAATTCTTTAAATTCTTAAAAATCATCAATACCGATTTCTTCCTTCCGGCCGGCCTGCCACGCGAACGCGCCTCCGGGGCGCCTGAAAGCAAGATCCCGGATGCACGTCTGGTCCGCGGGGGCTAAATTGACGGCCACGTACCGGCAAGGAGCACAAGATGGATACCGCAACACCCGTCGCGGAGAACCGGAGCCTGGAGGCGCAGCATGCCGCACTGGTGGAACAGGCCTGCCGCCTGCTCGAAGGCGCGGACCCGCCCCTGCGCCTCGCTGATCTGGCGAAAGTAGTGGGCATCAGCCCCTACCACCTGCATCGCCTCTTCAAGGGCGTGACCGGCGTGACACCGGCCGCCTACAGCGCCGCCCTGCGGGCCCGGCGGATCCGCGATGGCCTGCGTCCGGGCGTCACCGTCACCACGGCCATGCACGAGGCCGGCTACACCTCGGCCGCCGCCTTCCATGCCGAGGCACCAGGCCGCCTGGGCATGACGCCAGGCCGCTACCGCGCGGGCGGGGTCGATACCGACATCCGCTTCGCCGTCGGGCAAAGCTCCCTGGGCGCCCTGCTGGTGGCGGCCAGCCCGGTCGGCATCTGCGCCATCTCCCTCGGCGACGACCCGCAGCAGCTGGTGCAGGAGCTGCAGGACCGCTTCCCCAAGGCCCGCCTGATCGGCGATGACCCGGCATTCGCCCACCACATGGCCCACATCGCCGGACTCCTCGACGCCCCCGGCCCGGGCGCCCACAGGCTGCCCCTCGACATCCGCGGCACCGCCTTCCAGCAGCGGGTCTGGGAGGCCCTGATGCGCATCCCTGCCGGCAGCACCGTGAGCTATGCCGAACTGGCGCAGCAGCTGGGCATGCCACGCGCCGTAAGGGCCGTGGCCAGCGCCTGCGCCGCCAACACGCTGGCTGTCGCCATCCCCTGCCACCGGGTGGTCCGCAGCGATGGCGCGCTGGCCGGCTATCGCTGGGGCATCGCACGCAAGGCAGAGCTACTGCGGCGCGAATCCACCCACCGGCCATCGGCATGAGCACACCAGCAGAAACAGGGCATCCGGCAGCAGACATCAGCCTGCCCCTGCCAGCTGACTACCGGCGGCAGGACTTCCTGGACTTCCACGCGCGTGATCGCCTGGGGCTGGCGGAACAGGTCACCGGCACCACCCTGCACAAGGGACTGGTCTGGCACGGCAGCACGGCACGCCTGGCGCTGAGCTTCGAAGGGGATGCCGCCAGGCTGCGAGTCAGCACGGGCGACGCGCCGGCCGACGCCGACCTGGCCGCCTGGGGACGCCGCTTCCTGGGGCTGGACCAGCCGGTGGAGGCAGATCGGAAGAGCACACGTCTGAACTCCAGTCCCGAATCACCACCCCGTATGCC
>CALBTT010000201.1 GCA_937967645.1 uncultured Zoogloea sp. | reverse complement strand
GACCACCGAGATCTACACTCTTTCCCTACACGACGCTCTTCCGATCTCAAGATCCCCGACGGCGCAGCCGCCACCGCTGCAAAAGGAGCCTGAGATGCGCGTCGAATCCTCCATCTCCCGCAACGCCCCCGCCGACGGCCAGAAGGAAGGCTGGGACGGCGCCGCCAACACCGGCCACGTGCTCAAGCCCGGCGAGCTCGACCTCTCCCACGGGGTCATGCTCTACCTGGACGACATCACGGTCAGCTTCGACGGCTTCCGCGCCCTCAACAAGCTGTCCCTGCAGATCGATGCGGGTGAGCTGCGCTGCATCATCGGCCCCAACGGCGCCGGCAAGACCACCATGATGGACGTCATCACCGGCAAGACCCGGCCTGACTCCGGCAAGGCCTTCTTCGGCCAGACCATCGACCTGACCCGCCTCACCGAACCGCAGATCGCCCACACCGGCATCGGCCGCAAGTTCCAGAAGCCCACCGTGTTCGAGAACCACACAGTCTTCGAGAACCTGGAGCTGGCCCTCAAGACCGACAAGCAGGTCAAGAAGAGCCTGTTTGCCCGCCTCTTCGGCGACGACCTGGACAAGATCTCCGACACCCTCAGGCAGATCCGCCTGGCCGACCAGGCCGACCGGCCAGCCGGGCTGCTCTCCCACGGTCAGAAGCAGTGGCTGGAGATCGGCATGCTGCTGGTGCAGGACCCGAAGCTGCTGCTCCTCGACGAACCCGTCGCCGGCATGACCGACGACGAGACCGAGCGCACCGCCGAGCTCTTCGTCAGCCTCAAGGGCAAGCACTCCCTGATGGTGGTGGAGCACGACATGGCCTTCGTCGAAGCCCTGGGCGGCAAGGTCACCGTGTTGTGCGAAGGCTCGGTGCTGGCCGAGGGCGATCTCGCCACCGTACAGGCCGACCCGCGGGTCATCGAGGTCTATCTGGGCCGCTGAGGCACCACGCCCCACCGAACAATCGAAACGAGGCCACCATGCTCACCGTCTCCAACCTCAACCAGTACTACGGCGGCTCCCACATCCTGCGCAATCTCAGCTTCGAGGTGCCGATGGGCAAGGTCACCACCCTGCTCGGACGCAACGGGGTGGGCAAGACCACCCTGCTCAAGACCCTGATGGGCCTGGTTCCCGCTGCCACCGGCAGCATCCAGCTGGCGGGGCAGGACATCACCCGGGCCCCCAGCTACGGCCGGGTGCGCGCCGGTATCGGCTACGTGCCCCAGGGGCGCGAGATCTTCCCGCGCCTCACCGTCGAGGAGAACCTGCTGATGGGCCTCGCCACCCGGCCGTCCGGCAGCGAGGTCCCCACCCGCATCTTCGAGATGTTCCCGGTGCTCAAGCAGATGATGCGGCGCCGTGGCGGTGACCTCTCCGGCGGCCAGCAGCAACAGCTCGCCATCGGCCGCGCCCTGGCTCCGGGGCCCACGCTGCTGATCCTCGATGAGCCCACCGAGGGCATCCAGCCCTCCATCATCAAGGACATCGAACGCGCCATCCGCGCCCTCGCCGAGACCGGCGAAATGGCCATCCTGCTGGTGGAGCAGTACTACGACTTCGCCCGCTCCCTGGCCGACCACTACCTGCTGATGGAGCGCGGCGAGATCATCAGCGCCGGCCGCGGCGACGAGATGGAGGCCAACAAGGTACGGGAGATGCTGTCGGTGTGAGGGGTAGGGCGCACGCGGACGTGTATCGGGTTCTGCCGGCATGCCGCTTGCTAATTGATGCCCCATGCTGGTGACGCTTTCTTCCCCTGATGTGGCCCCGATCACCGAGGCCGCTGATTTATCGGTCAATAACGCCCGGAATTGGTGCGCCCGGTTGGAGCTTGGGTTCGAGTCTCGCCCAAGTGGAGGCACATTTTTGGTGCATAGGCGCCATGAAGGCCCTCTTCGGGTGCAGAAAGCCCTCTATCCCGAAGGTCCGGAGGTCTGCCACGCCCTGATGCTGCATCCGCCCGCCGGCATTGCCGGGGGGGATGCGCTGACCGTGCAGGTCCGGGTGGGGGAGGGCGCCCATGCGCTGGTCACCACGCCGGGGGCCGGCAAGTGGTACCGCAGCAAGGGCCCGCTGGCCACCCAGCTGCTGGATTTCGAAGTGGGCGCCGGCGGCGTGTTCGAATGGCTGCCCCAGGAGAGCATCGTCTTCGACCGGGTCCGGGGCGCCACCGAGACCCGGGTGCGGCTGGCCGGCGATGCCTGCTACATCGGCCTGGATCTGTTGTGCCTTGGCCGCACCGCGTCCGGCGAGCGGCTGGAGCAGGGCAGCCTGGGCCTGGCCTCGCGCATCGAGCGGAACGGCCGCCTGATCTGGAGTGAGCAAGGTCTCATCGAAGGCGGCTCGCGCCTCCTGGTGTCGCCGGTCGGCCTGGCCGGGCAGCCGGTCACCGGCAGCCTGCTGGTGGTGGCCGAGGGGCTCGACACGTCCTTGCTGGAGGCCTGCCGGGAGATCCAGCCCGAGGTGGGCGAGGGCGCCGTGACCCGCCTGCCCGACCTGCTGGTGGCGCGCTACCTGGGCCCGTCGGCGCCGGCGGCCCGGGCCTGGTTCGTGGCCCTGTGGTCGGTGCTGCGGCCCGCCGTCGTCGGGCGTCCGGCCGAGGTGCCCCGGATCTGGCATACCTGATATTCACGGGCGCGGATGGCCGGCCGCCGGCCTCTGCCCCAGACTTGCGCGAGCGGCGCGGCCCCGGCCCGCCGGACTGAGACGAGAGAAGGACACACCATGGAACTGACCCCCCGCGAGAAGGACAAGCTGCTGATCTTCACCGCTGGTCTGGTGGCCGAGCGGCGCAAGGCCCGCGGCCTCAAGCTCAACTACCCGGAGGCGGTGGCCTACATCAGCGCCGCCCTGCTGGAAGGCGCCCGCGACGGCCAGACCGTGGCCGAGCTGATGCACTACGGCACCACCCTGCTCAGCCGCGCCGACGTGATGGAGGGGGTGCCCGAGCTGATCCCCGAGATCCAGGTGGAAGCCACCTTTCCGGACGGCACCAAGCTGGTCACCGTCCACCAGCCGATCGTTTGAGGAGCGCACATGATCCCCGGAGAAATCGACACCCTCGACGGTGAGCTGGAGCTCAACGTCGGCCGCCCGACCCTGACCCTGGTGGTCGCCAACACCGGTGACCGGCCGGTGCAGGTGGGCTCCCACTACCACTTTGCCGAGACCAACGTCGCCCTCGACTTCGACCGGGCCGCGGCGCGGGGCTATCGCCTCAACATCGCCGCCGGCACTGCCGTGCGCTTCGAGCCCGGCCAGACCCGCAGCGTCGAGCTGGTGGCCCTGGCCGGCGACCGCAAGGTCTTCGGCTTCAACGCACAGGTGATGGGCCCGCTGTAATCGGTGTAGGGGCGGCTTCAGCCGCCCGCGGACTTCGATCATCGGCATGTGCTTGATTCGGGCACCGAGGGCGGCTGAAGCCGCCCCTACATTGATGCAGCCGCCAAACGTATTTCGGGGTCACGCGCCCCAGCACAGGTTTTCAGGAGTTCTGACATGGCAAAGATTTCCCGCCGCGCCTACGCGGAAATGTTCGGCCCCACAGTGGGCGATCGGGTGCGCCTGGCCGACACCGAGCTGTGGATCGAGGTGGAGAAGGACTTCACGATCTACGGCGAAGAGGTCAAGTTCGGCGGCGGCAAGGTGATCCGCGACGGCATGGGGCAGGGCCAGCGCCTGTCCTTCGAGGTGGCCGACACCGTCATCACCAACGCTCTGATCCTCGACCACTGGGGCATCGTCAAGGCCGACATCGGCATCAAGAACGGTCGCATCAGCGCCATCGGCAAGGCCGGCAACCCGGACATCCAGCCCGGCGTAACGATCGCCATCGGCGCCGCCACCGAGATCATCGCCGGTGAAGGCATGATCGTCACCGCCGGCGGCATCGACACCCACATCCACTTCATCTGCCCGCAGCAGATCGAAGAAGCCCTGATGAGCGGCGTCACCACCATGATCGGTGGTGGCACCGGCCCGGCCACCGGCACCTACGCCACCACCTGCACCCCCGGGCCCTGGCACATCGCCCGCATGCTGCAGGCGGCGGATGCCTTTCCGATGAATCTGGGCTTCCTGGGCAAAGGCAACGCCAGCCTGCCCGACCCCCTGCGCGAGCAGGTGGAGGCCGGCGTCATCGGCCTCAAGCTGCATGAAGACTGGGGCACCACCCCGGCGGCCATCGACAACTGCCTGACGGTGGCCGAGGAGATGGACATCCAGGTCGCCATCCACTCCGACACCCTCAACGAATCCGGCTTCGTCGAAACCACCGCCGCCGCCTTCAAGGGCCGCAGCATCCACACCTTCCATACCGAAGGGGCGGGCGGCGGCCACGCGCCGGACATCGTCAAGCTCGCCGGCCTGCCCAACGTGCTGCCCAGCTCCACCAACCCGACCCGGCCCTACACCGTCAACACCATCGACGAGCACCTCGACATGCTGATGGTGTGCCACCACCTGGACCCGGCCATCGCCGAGGACGTGGCCTTCGCCGAGAGCCGCATCCGCCGCGAGACCATCGCCGCCGAGGACATCCTGCACGACATCGGCGCCCTGTCCATGTTCTCCTCCGACTCCCAGGCCATGGGCCGGGTGGGCGAGGTGATCATCCGCACCTGGCAGACCGCCCACAAGATGAAGGTGCAGCGCGGCGCCCTCACCGGTGATACCGCCCGCAGCGACAACTTCCGGGCCAAGCGCTACATCGCCAAATACACCATCAACCCGGCCATCACCCACGGCATCGGCCACGTGGTGGGCTCCATCGAGCCGGGCAAGCTGGCCGACCTGGTGATCTGGAAGCCGGCCTTCTTCGGCGTCAAACCCAGCCTCATCCTCAAGGGCGGCATGATCGCCGCCGCCGCCATGGGCGACGCCAACGCCTCCATCCCCACCCCCCAGCCGGTGCATTACCGCCCCATGTTCGGCGCCTTCGCCGGCGGCCTCAAGACGGCGCTCACCTTCGTCTCCCAGGCGGCCCTGGCCAACGGCACCCTCGACGGCCTGGGCCTCGCCAAGCCCCTGGAAGCCGTGCGCGGCATCCGCAGCGTCACCAAGGCCTCGATGATCCACAACGACTGGCAGGACGAGATCAGCGTCGACCCCGAAACCTACGAAGTCCGCGCCGCAGGCGAGATCCTCACCTGCGAGCCGGCCTCCGTGCTGCCGATGGCCCAACGTTACTTCCTGTTCTGACCATGCTCCTCATCGAATCCCTCTACACCGGCGACGCTGCTCCTACAGCGCGTCTCGAACTCAACTTCGATGCCCGCACCAAGAGCCGGCTGCGTACGCGGCTGGCGGATGGCGAGGAGGTGGGGCTGTTCCTGCCGCGGGGCACCATCCTGCGCGGCGGCGACCGCTTGCAGGCCCAGGATGGGCGGGTGGTCGAGGTGGCCTCCGCCCCTGAAGACCTGCTCGAGGCACGCTGCGCCGACGCCTTTGCGCTGGCGCGGGCCGCCTACCATCTGGGCAACCGCCACGTGGCGGTGCAGGTGGGGGAGGGCTGGCTGCGCATCCAGGCCGACCACGTGCTGGAGACCATGCTGACCGGCCTCGGCGCCCAGGTGCAGGCCCTGTCCGCCCCCTTCGAGCCGGAAGCCGGCGCCTACGCCCACGGCCACCACCACGCCGAGCGCGGCGCCACCGAAGCGAAGATTCATCAGTACACGTGATGATGCGCAAAGACGGCTGCACACCCTGTAGGGGCGACTTCAGTCGCCCACGGCGCTTGAATCATTGTCGAGCCCATGAGCGGAGTCCGTGGGCGGCTGAAGCCGCCCCTACAGGGCCCTTGCAGGGCGCGATGCGATGAGCCTTCCCCTTATCCGTCTCCTCCAGCTGGTCAGCCCGGCGCTGCCGGTGGGCGCCTATACCTATTCCCAGGGGCTGGAATGGGTCATCGATGCGGGCCGGGTCAAGACCGAGGTCCAGGTGGGCGAATGGATCGGCGATGCCCTGGACGGCGCCTTCGGCCACTACGAGCTGCCTCTGCTGGCCCGCCTGATGGACGCCTGGGCGGCGGGGGATGATGCGGCTGTAGCCGATCTCAATGCCCGTGCCCTGGCCAGCCGCGAAACCTCCGAGCTGCGTGCCGAGACGGTGCAGATGGGCTATTCCATGGTCCGCCTGCTGGTGGATCTGCCGGCTTTTGCCCACCTGCCGGGCTGGCTGGCGCGGGTGCGGGCGGTGGACGAGCCGGTGTTCACCACCGTGTGGGCGGCGGCGGCCACCGCCTGGGGCGTGCCCCCGGCCGATGCACTGGCCGGCTACGCCTGGGCCTGGCTGGAGAACATGGTGATGGCCGCGGTGAAGGCCGTGCCCCTCGGCCAGGCGGCGGGGCAGCGCCTGCTGGCTGAACTGTCGGCGCGGGTGCCGGCGCAGGTGGACAAGGCGATTGTCATGGCGCCGCAGAACTGGTCCAATTTCCAGCCCGGGCTGGCGATGGCCAGCGCCCGCCACGAAACCCAGTATTCACGCCTGTTCCGGTCCTGACATGACAACTTCCCGCGCCACCCCGGCCGCTCCGCTCGCGCCACCCCGCCTCGGCATCGCCTGCCAGGGCGGCGGTGCCCACACGGCCTTCACCGCCGGCGTGCTGGCCTACCTCTTCCTGTCCTTCGAGCACTTCCGCCAGCGTGGCGAAGACGACACCTGGTTCAAGCTGGTGGGCCTCTCCGGCACCTCGGGCGGCGCCATCACGGCCGCCATGGCCTGGAGCGAGGTGCCCGACGGCAGCTGGGCCGAAGGCGCCCGGCGCGTGCTGCATTACTGGAACCGCAACAAGGCTGGCCTCGACCCGCGCGGCAAGCTGCCCCTGTGGTGGGGCGAGTACTTCACCAACGCGGCCACCCAGTGGGCCAGCGCCTGGCAGAACTGGCTGCCGGCGGTGAGCCTTCCGCCGTCGCCCTTCACCTCGTCGCTGGTGCAGGAGCGCATGCGCGACGACATGCGCGCCGTGGTGGGCCTGCCTGCCGATGCCGAGCGCTTCAAGGGGCGCCCGGGGCTGGACCTCTTCGTGGGCGCGGTGGATGTGGTCAACCCCGGCGGCGAACCGGAAACAGCCTTCCGCACCTTCCCCGAAGACCCTGCGGCCGGCCTGCGCCTGGATGAGCTGCTGGCCAGCGCCTGCATCCCCGAGCTGTTCGTGGCTCAGCCGCTTAGCGTGGACAAGGGTGATGGCTCCGGTGAGCGTGAGGGGCGGATCTTCTGGGACGGCCTGTACTCCCAGAACCCCCCCATCAACGACTTCTTCATCGGCCGCGAGCGCGACTGCAAGCCCGACCTGCTGTGGGTCATCCAGATCAACCCGAACACCTATGAAGGCAGCCCCCACGGCCCGCTGACCCCCGATGATCAGGACGACCGGCGCAACGAACTCTCCGGCAACCAGTCGCTGGCCCAGGAGCTGCGCGCCATCGACGTGGTGAACCGGATCGCCTTCGAACTCGCCGAGCTGCCGGTGCTCACCCCGCGGCTGGCCGCCTACAAGCCGGTGACAGTGTGTTTCGTCCGCCTGGGCGAGCGCGACGACGGGCCGCTGGCCCGCTACCGGCTCAACTACGCCTCCAAGCTCAACCGCGACCCGGACTTCATCGACGCGCTGATGGCCGAAGGCATCGCCGCCGCCCACCGCGCCGCTGCCGGCCACGAGCTGGTGCGCCCGCACAGCTGCATGACCGAAGCCTGCGCCCTCGACTTTCCCAACCCGGACTGGCCCGCGCCCGCCCAACTCGAAGGCCTGCTCGACGACCCGACCCTGGCCGACCAGTGGCGTCGTCTGTGCGCCGCCTGAACCCCGCACGCAACCCAGAAAGACAAAGGACTCCCCCATGAAAGGCCAACCCCTCCGCGTCGGCATCGGCGGCCCCGTCGGCTCCGGCAAGACCGCCCTGACCCTGGCCCTGTGCCAGGCCCTGCGCGACAAGTACGACCTGTGCGTGGTGACCAACGACATCTACACCGCCGAAGATGCCCAGTTCCTGGTGCGCAACGAAGCCCTGGTGCCCGAGCGCATCATCGGCGTGGAAACCGGCGGCTGCCCCCACACCGCCATCCGCGAAGATGCCTCCATCAACCTGGAGGCGGTGGACCGCCTGATCCGCAAGTTTCCCGACGTGGAGCTGATCTTCGTCGAATCCGGCGGCGACAACCTGGCCGCTACCTTCTCGCCGGAGCTGTCCGATCTCACCCTCTACGTCATCGACGTGTCGGCTGGCGACAAGATCCCGCGCAAGGGCGGCCCCGGCATCACCAAGAGCGACCTGCTGGTCATCAACAAGATCGACCTCGCCCCGCTGGTCGGTGCCTCGCTGGAGGTGATGGACCGGGACGCGAAGAAGATGCGCGGCGAACGCCCCTTCATCTTCAGTAACCTCAAGACCGGCCAGGGCCTCGCCGAGATCATCGCCTTCATCGAAAAGCAGGGCCTGCTGGCCGAGGTTTGACGCGGTTTTTACAGGCGCCGCCCGTCGTGCGCCCGCAGCCATTCCGTCATCACTTTTCGGGTATGCTCATGGGGCACGCCACATTCAGGAGGACCCGTGGGCGTGGGATGGGAATCCAGAAAATCAGACCAACAATCCTAGCTGCGCACGAAGAAGGGAACAGTTATGAGCGAAGAACAGAATAAGTTCGAAGAATTTTACGGCTACAAGTTCGAGGAGCTGACCCTCGGTCAGTCCGCCGTCTATGCCCGCACCGTGACCGAAGCCGACATCTTTGCCTTTGCCGGCGTGTCGGGTGACTTCAACCCCGTGCATGTGAACGAAGAGCTGGCCGCCGCCAGCATGTTCGGTGGCCGCATCGCCCACGGCATGCTGTCCGCAGGCTTCATCTCCACCGTGCTCGGCACCAAGCTGCCCGGCCCGGGCAGCATCTACCTGTCCCAGTCCCTCAAGTTCAAGGCCCCGGTCAAGATCGGCGACACCGTGGTGGCCCGCTGCACCATCAAGGAACTCAACCCCGAGAAGCGCAAGGTCAAGTTCGACACCGTGTGCACCGTGCGCGGCAAGGTGGTGGTCGAAGGCGAAGCCGACATCATGGTGCCGGCCCGCTGATACCCAGCTTCCGCTGCCGTAACGCCCACACAGCCCCCGCCCGCCGGGGGCTGTGTGGGCGTTACGGGGGCGTATTGACACGCGTCGGCGACGTGTAGGGGCGGCTTCAGCCGCCCATCGACGGTGATCGCCGCCCGCTCCGGAGGCGGATCAATCCTGGGGCGCCGCCTTGTTGAAGTGGGCTTCGGCCATCCCCGCCGCGGCCTCCCACAGGGCCGGGGCGCCGCCTGCGATCGGCGGCCGGCAGCGCGCCGTGACCTGCTCCAGCGTGACCGCGCACTCCACCCAGGTGCCGCCGTCGGTGGCGGCGTTGTGCAGCATGGGCTGGAAACGGTCGAGGGCCTTGGCGAATTTCGCGTCGTCACTCGCGGCCGCCTCGAACTCGAACCACAGCTCCCGAAACTCCGCCGCCTGCGCCTCAGGCAGCAGCCCGAACAGGCGCTCGGCCGCCAGCCGCTCCCGCTCGTCCTGCCCGACGTGGGTCGCTGGCATGTGGAAGGGCACATCTCCCGCGTCGATTTCCACGATGTCGTGGATCAGCAGCATCTTCACCACCCGCTGCACATCCACCGTGCCCGCCGCATGCTCGGCCAGCACCAGCGCATACATCGCGAGGTGCCATGAATGCTCGGCGCTGTTCTCGCGGCGCGAGCCGTCGATCAGTGGCGACAGGCGCACCACACTCTTGAGCCGGTCGATCTCCCGGAGGAAGGCCAGTTGCTGTTCGAGTTTGGAGGGGGGCACGGTGTGGGGCTCCTTGGGTGGGGACGGGGAGTCTATCGGATCGACCTTCTGTGCGCTTGACGCTGTGACGATACGCCGACAGCGGCCTCACTAATCGTCGCCGTTCTCGACATCTTCGCCTTCATCCTGAACATCCCCCACGTAGGCAGCCTTACCGGTCGCCTGTTCAATCAGGCCCAGAAGGCGCTTTTGGCGGTCGGCCATAAAGGCCTCGAAGTCATCACTTCGCAAGATGGATGGCTCGATCAAATGTGAGCTCAGATAGCTATCCAGCCGTTCTCGTTCGATGGCCGGCGTTTGCTTATCCCCCTTCTCTAGCTTGGCCAAGTACTCAGAGGGAGCGACGCCACCGATAATCCGATTGGTGCGATACGACAGCGGCGTCTTATTGATAATGGAGTCGTATAGGGCGGGCTTGATGCCCTGCTTCTTGCACCAGTCCTGTGGGAAGATATGGTGGATGTCCACGTTTTCACCGAAGAATACAGTGTGGTCAAATTTCTGCCCGGAGCGGAAGTCCCGCGCCCCTTCCTTCATCAGCAGTGCGTTCAAGCCCTTGTAGGCTGCAGACAGTCGCATGCGCATCGTTTTAAGGCGATCGGAGCGAAAAATGGTTTCGCTCACCGTGGATGGCTCCGGCCCACCCTGCAGCCATTGTGGAACCTCCATGAAGTCTCGGGCGATGCGCGACTCCACCGCCGATCCGTATAACTCGCCGAACACGCCATTCCAGTACCAACGCACTAGCTTGGCGCGGTTGGCCTCGTGTTCCCAGGCTTCGCCGATGTCCGCGATGATCGCAGCCAGCGGCACGATCTGTGACTGATAGGGAAGATCGAAGAGCCGATAGATGTTCAACATGTGCAGGAACTTTGCTGCCTGCACGAAGCCATGCTCTACCTTTTTTTCGTATTGTTTATACGCCGTCAGCGGAAGGCTCAGCAGCGCCTGACGATTACCAATTACGGCGGGTAACTCCTTACCCACCTTGCCGGCTCTCTCAGCTTCGCGACGGCGCTCGCGCGTGTAGAACAGTGAGATCGCCTGCAGAAAATCGGTATTGCTGACATTGGCGATGATGCCAGCCTCAGAGTCAGCTGGGCGCAGCGTGTCCACAAAGCGCCGGTGCCGGCCTTTCTGCTCATCGTTGCCGTACCAGTCCTTGCGCAGTTCGTGACCGTCTGCCGCGTACATCGCCGTGACGAGCTCGAAGGCATCCAGCGGTTTTCCGCCTGTATTCACCTTCTCGAACACCACACACACTGCTTCTTTAGAGGTCCCACGGTCCAGCGAGATCACCGGTACGCGGTAGTACTTGAAATTCTCCAGAACCTGCCGTTTGAAAGTGCGGAAAGTCTCGCGTACCGCCTCGTGCTCGTCGCCTCGCCAGTGCTTGTCGAAGCCGTCCTGCCAGCGGTCCCAGTCAAACACCTGGCTCACCGGATACATCAGGGCCGCATACTCGGATTCCTGCGTAGACAAGTCCAGAACCACCTCACGACCGAAGTCGGTACGCATGATCTTATCCTCTGGAACACCGACGATCGCTTCCTCACGATCCACGGTTTGGTCCAGCGTCTTGCGGATATCGATGTAGAACCAGCGCTTCACCTTTTTGTTCTTTGGGGTCACTGTTTCGACCACCTTGCCGCGCAGCGTGACCTGATACAGCGAGGTCATTCGTTGCTGTCCGTCGAGCAGGAGCGAATGCGGAGTCATATTCTTTGCTTCAGCGGGTGCCCCCTCCACAGGGCGCGGCTTGAAGTTGACCTCCCCACCCGAGTCGAGCGTCATCAGCGCGCCTACCGGAAAGGCGCGCGAGATCGAGGCAATCAGGCTCTTGATCCGATCCTCGTCCCACACCCAGCTGCGCTGGAAGTCGGGTAACTGCAGCACGCCGCGGTGGCAGTCTTCCAACAGTTTATAAAGGTCGTAAGGGTTCGTCTGAAATGTCGAGCCAGCCATTGAAAAGTGTCCTTGGAACTGAGTGCGGTTGACTGCAAAACTTCTGTATCCCGTGGGCCGAAAATAGCGCAGCTTCTCGACGGGCCCCCGAGGTTAAATAGTCAGGCAAGGCAGAGGCGGATCACATCACATTGGAGGGT
Organism: uncultured Zoogloea sp.; assembly: GCA_937967645.1. Lineage (GTDB taxonomy): Bacteria > Pseudomonadota > Gammaproteobacteria > Burkholderiales > Rhodocyclaceae > Zoogloea. The sequence goes on along the minus strand of CALBTT010000201.1, from coordinate 46,640 downwards.
GACATGACCCATTTGATGCATGAGCAGAGAGGATAATGCCTCATTAGACGGACTGCTAACGAGCACCGCCACGCGGGCGTCGTTGTGATGGGGGCTGGTGCTCATGGCGAGAGCATCGCATTCCTGCGGGTGAGGGGCAGTGAAGTGGTTCACTTATGCATCGCCAGGCGGGGGATGACTGGTGATGCGGGAGCGCAGATCTCAGATCCCGCGGTGCGGATGTCTAATACGGGACGCCGGATGTCAATTCCGCGGTCCAGGATCTGACATCCGGCGTCCAGGATTAGACATCCGGAGCCCCAGATTAGACATCCGGTGTCCCGGATGTGAGTTCTGGTGCTCCGGAATTGAGATCTCGAGTCCGTGATTTGAGATATCGCGTTGTGGATGTCAGATCTTGCGGTCAGGATTTGACATCCGGCATCCCGGATTTGAGATCCGGCCTCCGGGATGTCTGTTCTGCTGCGTCGTGATGCGCTTGCTTCTGGTGTGAGGCCGGGCAGGGGCCGCCTGGGCAGGCTTCAGGAGCTGTACTTGGCGATCAGCGAGGCGATCTTGGCGCGTTGTTCGCTGGAGAGGTCTTGCTCGCTCATCTGTTTGTTCAGCGAGTTCATCACCGACGAGAGGGCGCCGGTGAGGGTGTTGATCATGCCCTGGACCTGGGCCAGGCGGGCTTGGCGTTCTTGAGGGGGGATGTCCTGCTTGGCCATGATGGCCTGGAGTTGTTCCTTTTGCGTGGCCAGTTGTTCGTTCAGTTCGCGCAGTTGCTTCAGCATGCCCTTGATGGTGTCGGGCAGGCCGCTGTCGTCGATCTCGTCATTGGCCTTGGCTTTGTCGGTCTGCTTGTTGTGGGAGGCGGAGAGGGTCCGGCCTTCCTGGGAGATCTCGATGCGTGGGTGGTCAGGGGAGGGCAGGGCGGCCGTTGCGTCTTGGGCGTTGTCCTGGGGCGGGCCAGCCGGATGGGCACCCTTGATGACCGGAGCCTGGGTGTAGGGGGTGAGGGCGGACGAGATGGTGGGCATGGCGGGGCGGTCCCTGTGGCGTGGGCGCAGCGCGGGTGGTGGAGTGCCGGCGTGCGGGTAAGACGCCAGCATCGCATTTCGTACTGTGGGTGGGCAATGCGGTGGATCACCTTGTTCCGGGGGATGTTTCCCGGTTTGGGTTGCGCGTGGGCGCAGCAAATTGCTTTGACGCGGGGGGCCGGGAGGAACCATTCTTTCGGCTGGGCCGTCGACTGCAGCCTCCGCTCTCCACTCTGGAATCATCCCCGATGACCTCTTCTCCGGACCGCCAACTTGGCCGGCCGATTTTCCTGCTTTCCGCGGCGGCGTTTGCCAGCGCGGTGTCGGCACGCCTGTGCGACCCGATGTTGCCCGATCTGTCGCGGGTGTTTGCGGCGTCGCCGGCCGAGGTGGCGCATGTGGTGTCGGGTTTTGCGCTGGCCTATGGGCTGGTGCAGGCCTTCTTCGGGCCCTTGGGAGACAGGCTGGGCAAGTACCGCCTGATCGCGCTGACCACCTTGCTGTGCACGCTCGGCTCCCTGGGCGCTGCGCTGGCGGGTTCGCTGGATGGGCTGGTGGCGGCGCGAGTGCTCACGGGGGCTGCGGCTGCGGGGATCATTCCCCTGTCGATGGCCTGGATCGGCGACAAGGTGCCCTATGCGGAGCGCCAGCACACGCTGGCCCGCTTCCTGGCGGGGCAGATCGCGGGGGTGATCGGCGGGCAGTTCATCGGTGGCCTGTTCACCGATACGGTGGGCTGGCGCTGGGCCTTTGGTTTCGTCTGCGTGCTGTATCTGGTGATCGGTCTGTGGGTGCTGCAGGAGTCCCGGCGCAATCCCCTGACCCGTCATGTGCCGGCGCCGGCGGGCGAGCGGCGCGGCCTGGTGGCCCAGGTGGGCAGCGTGTTTGCGGTGCCGTGGGCGCGGGTGATTCTGGCGGTGGTGTTTGCCGAGGGGATGATCGTGTTCGGCGGGATGGCCTTCGTGCCCCTTTACCTGCACGACCGCTTTGACTTGAGCATGTCCGGGGCGGGGGCCCTGATGGGCATGTTTGGCCTGGGTGGGCTGACCTACATCTTCCTGGCCAAGGGCCTGGTGCGCCGCCTCGGGGAGTTGAGGCTGGCGTCGGCCGGCACCGGCCTGATCGCTGCGGCGTGGCTGCTGGTGGCCTGGGGCCCCGCCTGGAACTGGGCATTGCTGGCCTGTGCCTTGCTGGGCCTGGGCTATTACATGTTCCACAATACCCTGCAGACCCACGCCACCCAGATGGCGCCGCAGGTGCGGGGCACGGCGGTGTCGATGTTCGCATCCTGCTTCTTCCTGGGCCAGGCGCTGGGGGTGTCGGTTGCCGGTCTGCTGTACCAGAATCAGGGGGCGATGTGGCTGTTCGGGCTGGCTGCGCTGCTGAGCGTGCCGCTCGGCGGGTTGTTTGCCAGCCTGCTGCGACGGCGGGTGCGCAGGGAAGGGGAGGCTCCCGGCTGAGTGGAGGGCAGGCTTGTCCGCATCCGGTTTGAGGAGGTGACTCAGGCTTTGGCCTGTATTGCCGATAGTGCAATGCCCGGCGGCAGTTCCACTGCCCGTCCGGGGATGTACAACCAACAGCAGGAGCTTGACCCGTGAAGCGTGGCATCCAGCCAACCAGCACCGAGAGGGTGATGCGGAGCGATGATTTCATCGTCTCGAAGACCAGCCCGAAGGGCATCATCACCTATTGCAACCCCATCTTCATCGAGTTCTCGGGTTACGCTGAAGAAGAGTTGCTGGGCTCGCAGCACAACATCATCCGGCACCCGGACATGCCGCGGTCGGCCTTCAAGCTGGCGTGGGACACCATCCAGTCGGGCCGGGAGTTCTTTGCCTACGTCAAGAACATGTCGAAGGATGGGTCCTTCTACTGGGTCTATGCCCATATCACCCCCGACTTTGGCAGCAACGGCAGCATCGAGGGCTATACGTCCGTACGCCGTTGTCCGAGCCGGGAGGCCATCGGCAAGATAACGGGGGTCTACCGGGCCATGCTCGATGCGGAGCGGGCCGTCGGGGCGCGGGATGCTATCGCCGCGGGGACCAAGGTGTTGGTGGATGCACTGGGACAGTTGGGGATGGACTATGAAGAATTCGTCTTTTCGCTTTAAGCGCGAATGGGCGCTGGCCGCACTGATCGTCGTGGCGGCGGGGCTGGTCTTCGTGTCGCCCTGGGCCGTGCTGGTTGCCCTGCTGCCTGCGCTGGTCCTGTCCCTCTGGCCGAACAGGAGCAGCCTGGCCGAGCTCGACCGCTTCGAGGCCTTGCTGAAGCAGGTGGGCGATGGCCAGCTGGGTGGGCGCCTGCCGAATCGCCTGGCCGATCCGACGCTCGAGTCGATCCGGGTCAATCTCAATTCGGCGCTGGACCAGACCGAGACATCCTTCCGTGAGCTGCTGGGAAGCATGCAGGCCATGTCGGACGGGCGCAGCGGGCGCCGACTGCAGCTGGCCGGCCTGCACGGCAGCTTCCGCTCGGTGCTGGCGCGCATCCAGACCCTGCTGGACGAGGTGGAGGGGGCCCAGGAGACCGTAGCCCGGGAGGCGCTGCTGTCGCGCATCTTCCTGCGCTCCGAGAAGGGCTTGTCGATGGCCATCACCCACGCCGATCAGGCCCTCGCCGCGGTGGGCGGCGATTCGCAGCGCTCGCGCGAGCTGGCGCTGGCCTTCGGCGATTCGGCCAGCGCGATGTCGGAGGCGGCGCATCGCATGGCGGGCGCCCTGTCCGGTGCGGAGAAGGCCGCCGAGGCGGGCGTGGCTGTGCTCGACGACCTCAATGGCAAGACCCAGGCCATCCACCGGCTCACCGGCCATATCGACGCGGTGGCCAAGAAGACCACCCTGCTGGCCCTCAATGCCTCGATCGAGGCGGCCCGGGCGGGCGAGGCGGGCAGGGGGTTTGCGGTGGTGGCCGAGGAAGTGAGCAAGCTGGCAGATCAGGCCCAGCGCTCTGCCGAGGAGATTGCGGTTGCCACCCGCGCCATCGGCGAGTCGATGGCCACCGCCACCGCGGAGATTGCCGCACTGCGCTCGGCGGTGGTCGGCGCCCGGGGCACTGCGGACGAGTTCAGCAGTGGCCTGGCCAGCTCCGCCGAGTCTGCGACACAGGTGCGGTCTCTGGCCACCAGCATCGGGCAGGGGGCCGAGTCGATGGATGCATCGATGCGCCTGGTGGCGACTGCGCAGAAAGCCCGGGCAGACGCCTCGACCATCCTGCACGGCAAGCCCATCGACATCGACAGCCTCTCCGAGATCGAGAGGCAGGCCCTGCAGATCGCCCAGGCCCGCAAGTGGGTGAAGGGTACCAAGGACAGGGAGGCGCTGATCGGGATGTATGACCAGCTGTTTGCCAGCCTCGAGCGCCAGATGCGCTAGCGCCCGCCCGCGGGGGGCGGGGCACGTGGTCAGTGTGCCGCCAGACCCCTCAGCTGGATCACCACGTCCTTGATCCGGCTCCCCAGCTCCTTCTTGTGATTGATGGCCGCGGTGATCTGGCCGACCACCTCGATCCGCTGCTTGGCGCCGGCCTGGATCTCCTCCATGGCGGCCTGCGCGCTGGCGGCGACGGCGAGGCCGGACTGGACGACGGTGTCGGTGTCCTTCAGTGCGTCGGCCGCATCCTTGGAGGTGGCACTCAGCTGCCCGGCGATCTGTCCGATCTGGTCACTGGCCTTGCGTGCCTGCTCGGCGAGCTTGCGCACCTCGTCGGCCACCACTGCGAACCCCCGTCCGGCCTCGCCGGCACGGGCCGCCTCGATGGCGGCATTGAGGGCCAGCAGGTTGGTCTGCTCGGAGATCTGGGTGATCGATGAAACCAGCCCGTTGATCTTGGCCGATTGGCAGGCCAGGGTTTCGAGATCGCCGCGGGCACGATCGAGGCTGCTGCCGAGGCGGGTGATCTCGCTGTTGGCTTGCTTCATCAGCGTGTAGCCGTCCATCACCCGCTGCCCGCTGGCACGCGCCAGGGTGTTGGCCGTGCCCATGTCGGCCAGGGCCTGGTCCACCGTGCTGCCCAGCTCATCGGAGAGCGCCTCCGCCTGGGCAATGGGGCCGAGCATGTCCGGCGTGTTCGAGACGACCTCATGACGTGGGTCGGGCCGGCTGGCGGCGGCCTGGAGATCCCTGACCGTGTCCTGCAATGAGTCCGCCCGTGCCCGCGCGTCCGAGAGCTGCGCGGCCGCCGTGCCGATCTGTGCTTGAAGCTGGCGGACCCAGTACAGGAGAGCGGCGATGACGAGTGCCCCGATGATGCCGATGGCGATAGCAATATTCATTGTTTATCTCGTGGTGTGGGGAGGGAGTATTAATACGGCATTGGGTGGGCGGGCTTGAGGCTCCCTGGGGAGAAATCCTGCTACTGATTTTTCCAGAAATTGGCAGGCTTGCGGGAAAGTTCGCCACCCGTATCGGGCAGTCTCCTTTCTCAATTTGAGACTGGCAGTTTCAGAAAGAAAAAGTGGAGGGGCCGTGCCTGTCCCGTGCTTAATTGGGCTTGTTTTCAAATTGCTGAATGGAAAGCGTTTTTGTTGATATTTCAGTCTCGGGGAAGGCTTGGAATGCTTCTTGCCACTGATGCTCCTGCTGTTCCTGTCCGCACTCTAAAAATATTAGGAGACAAATCCATGAAGCTGAAAAGTGGCAAGACCCTGTCGTGCAGGCTCGCTCTCCTGGGCCTGCCCTGGGCCCTTTCCGGGATGGCCACGGCGGCCGAGATCGCCACCGATCCGGGTGACTACGCGGCCCTGCCGCCGGGCGTCGACCTGGGCATCGTTTATTACCAGCACACCGAGCGCAATGCCTTCTATTCCCGCGGCGATCGGGTGCCGGGCCCCTTCAGGCTGAAGACCGATATCGGCCTGCTGCGCTATGTGCATTTCACCAAGCTCGGCGATTACGTGATCGACCCCCAGATCATCGTGCCCTTCGGATCGGTATCCCTCAAGGAGCCCGCGTCGGAATCGTCCAGCGGGGTGGGTGATCCGATGCTGGGCGGCACCCTGTGGCTGGTGAATCAGCCGGAAAGAAAGCAGTGGTTCGGGCTGTCGGCCTTTGCTTCGGTGCCGCTGGGCAACTACGAAGCGCGCAAGGGCGGCGTCAATATGGGCCAGAACCGCTGGAAGGGGATCTTCCACGCCGGTTATGTGACCGGGCTCGGCGACCACTTCATGCTGGACTTCATTCTCGAGACCGCGGTGTATGGCAAGAATGACGACTACGCCGGGCAGACTCTCAAGCAGGATGGCAGCTACAGCGCCCAGGCGCACTTGCGCTACCTCGTGTCGCCGCAGACCCACCTGGCGCTGTCCTACTTCCACGACATCGGCGGCGAGACCCGCCTCAACGGCGTGGCCCAGCATGACCGCATGAACAACAACCGGCTGCTGGCCACCTTCGCCACCTTCGTGGCGCCGGACCTGCAGTTGCAGGTGCAGGGCGGGCAGGCCCTGAACGTCGAGAACGGCTGGAAGGAGTCCTCCCGCCTCAACCTGCGCGTGGTCAAGGTCTTCTGACGAGGGCAGGGCCCTTTGAGAACCCAACAGGAGCACATATCAATGAATAACCTAGAGCGGAAGAACCTGGAGCCGGAGGCGCTTCAGGCCCTCTCCCACATCCAGAACCTGGGGCGCCGGGACTTCCTCAAGTTCAGCAGCGTGGCCGCGAGCCTTGCGCTGGCCGGCGGCGTGCTGTCGCCGCTGTCCGCCCTGGCCAGCCTGCCGCAGGGCATCAAGTACATGTCCGATGCCGAGTACGCGGTGTTCCGTCGCCTGGTGGACGTGGTGCTGGTGACCGATGGCACCCGGCTTGTGCCGGTGAAGGACGTACCTGTTCTGCAGACCCTCGACGCGGCTCTGCTTGCCACCATGGAGCCGCACATCCTGGCCGGCCTGAAGGGCGGCATCGCCTACTTCAACGACGGTCCGCAAGGGCGTTTCGGCAAGCGCTTCGTGGATCTGGACGATGCCCAGGCGCGGGCCTTCCTCGATGCCTGGGCCGATTCCCCCGAGCTGCCTCAGCGGGCGCTGGCGATGGGGCTGAAGAAGCTCGTTGGCCTGGCTTACTGGGCCAATCCGCCCACCTGGGCACCGCTGGGCTACGACGGCCCGGTATCCCGGCGCTGGGGTCTGCAATCCCTCGGCAATGCACCGATGCCCAAGGCTTGAGGTGGAGACATACATGGACAAGAAGATCACGATTCAAGCAGCCACGCACGGCCTCAAGGTCACCCAGGCCAGCGACATTTCCGAAAGCCGGATCGAGCTCAAGGCCGACGTAGTCATCGTCGGCTCCGGTGCCGGTGGCGCCATCGCCGCCTATGAGCTGGCCTCGAAGGGGAAAAAGGTCATCGTGCTGGAGGCCGGGCCCTATGTGCCGTCGGAGAAGTTCTCCGAGATGATGGCCATCGCCATGGGCACCCTGTACCAGGACCACGGCGGCCAGTCCAACACCCACGGCGACATCTCCATCCTGCAGGGCGCCTGCGTGGGCGGCTCGACGGTGGTCAATGCGGCCCTGTGCTTCCGCACGCCGGACTACTACCTCGACCTGTGGGGTCGGGAGTTCGGCCTCACCAACCTCACGCCGGCGGTGATGGCGCCCTATTTCGACAAGGTCGAGCGCAACCTGCAGATCCAGCAGAACGCCCGCCACGAAACCAGCCCCGGCGCGGAGCTGATCAACAAGGGGCTCAAGAAGCTCGGCATACCGGCCGGGGTGGCCAAGCGCAACGTGAAGAACTGCGGCCTCACCGGCTTCTGCTTCGCCGGCTGCGTGTCGGACCGCAAGCAGTCGATGCTGGTCACCTACCTGCCCTGGGCGGTCGAGAAGGGCGCCACCATCCATGCCGACACCCGGGTGGTGCAGGTGCTCGCCGACAAGGGCGTGGCGAGCGGCGTGCTGGCCGAGGTGATCGACCCGGCCAGTGGCCGGAAGAAGGCTGACCTGCGCGTCGATGCCCCCATCGTGATCCTGGCCGCCGGCCCGGTGCAGACGCCGGTGCTGCTGCTGCGCAGCGGGCTGGCCAACTCCAGCGGGCAGGTGGGCAAGAACTTCGCTTGTCACCCGACCCTGTCGCTGACCGCGGAGTTCGACAAGCACGTGGATGACTTCCACGGGGCCACCCACTCCCTGTATGTGGATCGCTGGACCTTGCCGGAAGAGGGGGGCTACCTGCTGCTCAACGCCGTGCAGGACCCGGTGGAGGCGAGCTTCCAGGTCGAGCCGGGCACCGGCAAGCCTTACATGGCCTACATGAGCCGCTACCGCAACACGATGCGCCTGATCACCCTCATCCACGACAAGAACGTGGGCGAGGTGGGGTGGAAGGACGGGGCCAAGCACATCCACTACGAGGTGGACAACCAGGATTTCGAGGCCATGAAGGCAGGTCTCAAGACCAATGCCCGCATCCTCTTTGCGGCCGGCGCCCGGCGGGTGCATGTGCCGACTTCGCAGAAGAAGGTGATCGACAGCGTGAAGCAGATCGACGCGGTCATCGACGGGCTGAAGAACGAGCCGGCGCGCTATCGCTACACCTCCTTCCACCCCCAGGGCACCTGCCGCATGGGCGCCGACCCGAGCCGCACGGTGGTCAACCCGCGGGGCGAGACCCATGATGTGAAGAATCTGTACGTCATGGATGCCAGCCTGCTGCCGACCTCCATCGGCTACAACCCGTCGGAGACGGTATATGCCCTGGCGACCTATATCAGCGATCAGATCAACCAGGCCCACGCCTGACAGGAGAACGAATGATGACTGCGACGACCGGACGTAACTGGGACAACCGGCTGTTCACCGGTGAGTGGCTGGCCGGCCACGGCGAGAGCGTGCCGGCCCGCGAGGCGGCCACCGGAGACACCCTGGCCATGCTGGCCACCGCCGACACGGCCGATGTGGCTGCGTCGGTGGAGATCGCCCGCCAGGCCCAGGTCGAGTGGGCCGCCTGGTCCTTCGACCGCCGCGCCGAGGTGCTGCGCAAGGTGGCGGCCCTGATCCGCGAGCGGGCCGCCGAATTCAACCACTGGAACATCCGCGAATGCGGCTCCATTCCGGCCAAGGCCGAGTGGGAGATCCAGGCGGTCTATGAGCAGGCGCAGATGGCCGCGGCCATGCCCATGCAGCCCGTCGGCGAGGTGTACCCATCGACCATGCCCGGCCGCCTGAACTATTGCCAGCGCCTGCCCATCGGCGTGGTGGGGGTGATCGCGCCGTGGAACTTCCCGATCCTGCTGTCCATGCGCTCGGTGCTGCCGGCCCTGGCCATGGGCAATGCGGTGATCCTCAAGCCCGATCTGCAGAGCGCCGTCTGCGGCGGCCTGCTGCTGGCCGAGGTGTTCGAGGCGGCGGGCCTGCCCCGTGGCGTCTTCCACGTGCTGCCCGGCGGCCCGCAGACCGGCGCTGACCTGGTGGCCCACCCCGACGTGAAGATGATCTCCTTCACCGGCTCGACCCAGGTCGGGCGCAGCATCGGCGAGGTGTGCGGGCGCATGCTCAAGAAGGTGGCGCTGGAGCTGGGGGGCAACAATCCGTTGGTCGTGCTGGATGACGCCGACCTCGAGGTGGCCTCGTCCTGCGCGGCCTGGGGCGCCTTCCTGCACCAGGGGCAGATCTGCATGCAGGCCGGGCGGCACCTGGTGCAGCGCGGCGTGGCCGAGCGCTACGTCGGTCTGCTCGCCGAGCGGGCCTCACGGCTGGCGGTGGGCAATCCGGCCACCGAGCCGGTGCACCTCGGGCCCTTGATCAACCTGCGCCAGGCCGAGCGGGTGGAGGACATCGTGCAGCGCTCGGTGGCCATGGGCGCCCGCATCGTCGCCGGCGGCCGACGCCGCGGGCAGTTCTTCGAGGCCACCGTGCTGGCCGATGTGACGCCGGACATGCCGGCCTTCAGCGAGGAGATCTTCGGGCCGGTGGCGCCGGTGACGGTGTTCGACACGGAGGAGGAGGCCATCGCCCTGGTCAACCGTTCGCCCTACGGCCTGGCGGCTGCCGTGCATGGCCGCGACATGGGCCGCGCCACGGCGCTGGCCGCCCGGCTGCGGGCGGGCATGGTGCATATCAACGACCAGACGGTGAACAACGAATTCCACATTCCCTTCGGCGGCATGGGTGCGTCCGGCAACGGCGGGCGTTTCGGCGGCCCCGCCAACTTCGAGGAATTCACTCAGCTCCAGTGGGTCAGCGTCACCCACAAGGGGATCCAGTATCCGTTCTGACGGCTGAAGCGTTCTCTCCGGCACGGGCCTCCCCGTGCAGTCCCTTTGGGCTACCGTGAGGTAGCCCATTTTTTTGTGCACCGGCGGCGCAGGGGCGCAGCGCCCGCCTCCTGGAATCTCGTGATTTTCACGTATTATTGGCAAAAAACCGACGAGATCGGCACCACAGAGGAGACACCGCATGGGCTTGCTTGCCCCCGCATCCATGGAGCGCATCGTCGCCGCGCGCCGTGCCTATTTTGACGACGGTCGTGAAGACGGCAGCCTGATCGACCCGGCCATTTACCGGTCCTGGTCGCGCTGCATTGCCGCGGCCCGCAGCGAGACTGAAACCATCGAGTTCGAGCAGGTGGGGCGCTCGCGGCTCAGCGAGCTCGTGCAGCGCAGCCAGATGCTGCTGGACGCGGGAACCGGGCCGGTCGCCGACCTGGAGAAGGCCATCGCGGGGGCTGGCTATGCGGTGCTCCTCACCGACAGCCGCGGCTACGCGATCTCGGCAGGCGGAGCGCTGGCGCAGCAGCACCCGGAGATCCGGCAGGCCATCCGTCCCGGCGTGGATCTGTCGGAAGGCGCCATCGGCACCTCGGCGATGGCGTGTGCCCTGAAGGAGCGGCGTCCGGTGCGGGTCTTCGGGCCGGAGCACTTCTTCAGCGCCAACCGGCTCTTCCACTGCGCCGCGGCGCCCATCGTCGATCCGCGGGGCGGGCTCATCGGCACCGTGGACATCACCCGCGGCTCGCCCCATGCCGACTTCGGCGCCCTGTCCCTGGTCACCCGCTGCGCCCAGGCCATCGAGTACGAATTGTTCCGGCGGGTGCCGGCCCGGGCCATCGTCACGCTGGCCTGGCAGCCGCACTCCACCGAGTCGTCGGCCGACCTGATCCTGGCCTTCGGCGACGACGGCGAGATCCTGGCCACCAACGAGGCCATGCGGCGCTTCATGGGCGTGGAGACCTACCAGGTGGGGTTGCAGTACGAGGACCTCTTCGAGGGGCGCTTCGGCACCATGCTGAGCCTGCTGCAGGGCGCGCGGGGTACGATCCCGGTGCAGTTGCGTTCGGGCATCTGCATGTATGCCTCGCTGTGGGCGCGGGAGCGGCAGGGGCCCGGCCTTGCCGCGCCCGCACCCGCCCTGGCCGTGGCGGGGTCGGGCCGTGCCGCACGGCTCAAGGCGGCGGTGGCGCCCGATAACGCCATCCCCGACTTTGGTGATGCGCGCATCAACGAAGAGCTGGAGATCGGGCTCAAGGCCCTGCACAGCGGGCTGCCGGTGCTCGTGCTGGGCGAGACCGGTACCGGCAAGGATGTGATGGCGCGGGCCTTGCACGCGCGCAGCCCGGGCTGTGGCGGGGCTTTCGTGGCGATCAACTGCGCGGCGATCCCCGAGAGCCTGATCGAGAGCGAGCTCTTCGGTTACGAGGAGGGCGCCTTCACTGGCGCCCGGCGTGGCGGTGCGGCGGGCCGGATCGAGCAGGCCAGCGGTGGCACCCTGTTCCTCGACGAGATCGGCGACATGCCGTTGCACCTGCAGGCCCGCTTGCTGCGCGTCCTGGAAAGCAAGGAGGTCAGCCGCCTGGGTGGCAGCACCACGCAGCGGGTGGATTTCCAGCTCGTCTGCGCCACGCATCAGGACATCGAGCAGGCAGTCCGGGAGGGGCGCTTCCGGCGTGACCTGTATTACCGGATCAACGCCTTCGTGTTGAGCCTGCCGCCCCTGCGCCTGCGGCCACACCTGAAGGCGCTGGCCTGCTCGATCCTGGGCAGTGTGTCGGACGGTACGCGTGAATTCGCCCCGGAGGCCCTGGCGCGGCTGGCGGCCCATCCCTGGCCGGGCAACGTCCGGGAGTTACGCAACGCCATCACCTATGCCCATGCGATGGCGCCGGCGGGCCCGTGGATCGAGTCCGGGCACCTGCCCCGGTCCGTGCTGGCGCCGACGCCCTCGGAGGGCTTCACGCCCAGCCCCGGCGATATGCAGGCCGGAGGGCTGGCCAAGCTCGAGCGCGAGGCCATGCGGCGGGCCCTCGACGACTGCGGTGGCAACGTCCGGCTGGCGGCGCAGCGCCTGGGGATCAGCCGCGCCACCCTGTACCGCCGCATTCACAGCGGGGAGGTCTAGCCCGCGACGCCTTGCCGGAGCGGGGCGGCCTGCCGGTTCAGGCGGGCAGTTCCCCGTGCACGGCCAGCCGGTAGCAGCAGTCCAGGTGCCGGCGCAGCAGCTCGACCAGCTCGCTATCGAGGCGGCCTTCGGCCTGCAGTTCGTCCAGATGCGCCATGACTGCGCTGCTCTCCAGGCGGGGCCGGTAGGGGCGGTCCTGGGACAGGGCCTGGAAGATGTCGGCCACGGCGATCAGGCGGGCCTGCCAGGGGATGTCCTTGGCGTGGAGCTGGCTCGGGTAGCCGGTGCCGATCAGGTCTTCGTGGTGCATGCTGGCCCACTCGGCCAGCGGCAGGTTGGGGAAGACCTTTTTCAGGATGCGCCCGGTGTCGTAGCTGTGACGCCGCACGATGGCCCGTTCCTGGATGCTGATCTTGCCCGGCTTGTCGATGATCTCCTCGGGGACGCGCAGCTTGCCGATGTCGTGCAGCAGGGCGGCGATTTCGAGCAGGTCGAGTTCGACGCCGCTGACTCCGCGGACCTGGGCCAGGTAGCGGGTGAGCTGGGCTACCCGGGTGGAGTGCTCCAGCGTGTAGACGCTCTTGGAGTCCACGGTGCGGGCGAACAGGCCGGCGATGGCCAGGGCGTCCTTGCTGCTCAGCTCGATCGGTGCTTCGTGCATGAGGTGCTCGTCGACCACCTCATGCACATAGGTCGGGTCGCATTGCAGCCAGAAGTCTTCGCGGCTGGCGGCCCGGTGCAGGGCATCGATCAGCTCCGGGCTGAACTGGCAGCCCGACATGCCGGCCAGTCGATCGACGATGGCGGGGTATTCCCAGAGGATCTCGTTCTTCAGGCCATCGGCGGTGATGTAGGGGGTCAGCAGCACGTCCAGCCGGTCGGCCAGGAAGATCAGGTTGGTTTCCAGCCGCTCGGCGGCCGAGAGGTGCTGCTCGGCCAGGTCTTCCCAGCGGGTGTGGTGCCAGCGGGTGGCGGTGGCAAAGCGCTGCAGCGGCGGGCAGGCCAGCAGGTAGGTCTCGCCGCGTTCGCAGTGGGCCTGGGCGCCTTCCCATTCCAGGGTGTCTGTGAGGTGGCGGTGCTCTTCGGTTCTCGCCACGCCGCAATCGTGGAGCATGCCGGCATAGAGCATGTCCAGGCAGCGGCTTTTTTCCCATGCCAGCTCATTGGCGATGGAGAAGGCAAGCAGGGCGACGCGTTTCCCGTGATGGACTTCGTCGATCCCGACGAAGTCGAGCGCACCGGTCAGTGCGGCGATGGTTCGCTGGAGCGATATTTTCATAAGCGTCGATGTTTCGGATTCTCGACCGGGGGCGTGGGTCGATGTGTTGCTGCCCGCGCGTTGCGGGCAGGCGGTAGTTTACAGTGTCTTGCGGAATTGTTTCCGGGCGGATGCGAAGTGTGTCCGCGTATCATGGTGCGGCGCGGCAGCCGTTGGTCTGATCAAGAAGAGCGCGGCCGTGGGGGTGGGGACGCAGGGAGAGCCGGATCCCCGGCAGTCATATGGATGGAGTGGGGGCTCGCGTCACTCGGGGCGCAGCTGGATCAAGATGGACATCGCAATCTTTCCGTGGAACGACAATTTCAACACGGGGCTCGATCTTGTCGATGAGCAGCATCGCAAGCTTGTCGAGCTGCTGAACACCCTGGCGGCGCGGATTGCGTTCGGCGCCGGCGGGCTGCAGCTGGACAGCCTGCTGGATGAACTGGCCGACTACGCGGTGTATCACTTCGACTGCGAGGGCGGGGTCTGGGAGGCATCCTTCCAGGGCGATCCGCTGGAGCTTGCACACCGGGCCAGCCACGATGCCTTCGTGAGTGAAGTGGGGCGCATGCGGGCGGCACTCCGGGAGATGCCGGACGAGGTGCTGGCCGAAGAACTGCTTGGGTTTTTGGCGCGCTGGCTGGCATCCCACATCCTGGAGTCGGACCGCTTCATGGCCTACGCGGTGAAGGCGATGCAGGCCGGCCTGTCCCTGGAGGAGGCCAAGCAGCAAGCGAAGCTCGAGATGGGGGGGACGACGCGGGCCCTGATCGACATCATCCTGTCGATCTATGCCAGCCTGTCCACCAATACGCTCAAGCTGATGCGCGAGCTGGCCGAGCACCGCCGCGACAAGGAGGCGCTGGTCGAGGCCAAGGCGTCCCTCGAGGCTTCGCAGAGCCTGCTCAAGACCATCATCGACACGGCGCCCATCCGGGTCTTCTGGAAGGATCGGGAGTCCCGCTACCTGGGCTGCAATCCGGCCTTCGCACAGGATGCTGGCTTGACCGACCCCGCCGAGCTGATCGGCAGGGACGATTCGCAGATGGCCTGGGTCGCCGAGGCCGAGCGCTACCGCAAGGACGACCGGGCGGTGATCGAGTCTGGCCAGCCGAAGCTGAACTACGAGGAGCCGCAGACCACGCCGACCGGTGAGGCGATCTGGTTGCGCTCGTCCAAGGTCCCGTTACGTGGCCGCGATGGCGAGATCATCGGCGTGCTGGGTATCTACGATGACATCACCGAGCGCAAGCAGGCGGTGGAGTCGATCCGCAACAGCGAGATCAAGTTCCACTCACTGTATTCGTCGATGACCGAGGGGGTGGGGCTCCATGAACTGGTGTTCGACGACAGGGGGCAGCCGGTCGATTACCGGATCATCGACGTCAATTCGGCCTTCGAGGCCATCCTCTCTTTGAGCCGGGACAAGGTCGTCGGCCGGCTGGCCAGCGAGGTCTTCGGGCGGGTGCCCTTCCTGGAGGTCTATGCGGAGGTGGCGCTCGGGGGGCCGGGGGTCCGCTTCCAGCCCTTCTTCGAACCCCTGGGCAAGTACTTTTCGATCTCCGTGTTCTCGACTGAGGCGAAGCGCTTCGCCACCGTTTTCGAGGACGTGACCGAGCGGGTCCAGGCGCTTGAGGCGCTGAGGGCCAGCGAGGAGCACACCCGCCTGGCGCTGGCTGCGTCCAATCAGGGGTGGTTTGACCTGGACCTGGCCACCGGCAAGGTGGCGGTGAGCGAGAACTATCCCTCGATGATCGGCGCCGAGCCCGGCACGTTCTCGACAGACATGGCGGGCTGGTTTGCCAGCATCCATCCGGATGATGTGGCGCAGGTCCGGCAGCGCTTCGAGGCCTGCCTGAAAAGCGGCGGCCCGGAGAGCATGGCGTACCGGCGCCGCCATGCCAGGGAGGGCTGGGTCTGGATCGAGTCCGTCGGGAAGATCGTCAACCGTGATGCGGCCGGCCGCCCCTTGCGCATGACTGGCATCCACACCGACATCAGCGAGCGCAAGCGCATGGAAATGAGCCTGCAGGACTCGGAGATCCGCTTCCGCACCCTGATCGATGAGTCGCCGCTGGCGATCCAGATCGTCGGCCTGGATGGTCGCACCCTCCGTGTCAATAAGGCCTGGGAGGCCCTGTGGGGCGTGTCCGGCGCGGCCCTGGCTGCCCGCTCCGTGCTCGACGACCCCCTGCTTGAAAAGCTTGGCGTCACGCGCCTGGTGCGCCGGGCGTTTGCAGGGGAAGGCAGCTCGGTCATCACGCTCGAGTACGACCGCCAGGACATGCCGCCGGGGGCGGCCGGTGGCGACACTTTCCTGGTGCGGACGGTCATTTATCCATCCAGGCTTTCGGACGGATGCGTGGGGGAGGTGGTCCTGATCCAGGAGGATGTCACCGCGATCCGCCTCGCGGAGAGGGAGCTGGAGCGCCATCGCAACCAGCTGGAGGCCCTGGTGGCCGAGCGCACCGCCGAGCTCTCGGTGGCCAAGGAGGCCGCCGAAGCGGCCAACGTGGCCAAGAGCGCCTTCCTGGCCAACATGAGTCATGAGATCCGTACGCCGCTCAATGCCGTCGCCGGCATGACTTACCTGATGCGCCGCAGTGGGCTGGAGGTGGAGCAGGAGCAGCGTCTGGACAAGATCGATGGGGCCAGCCGCCATCTTCTGGAGATCATCGACGCCGTGCTCGATCTGTCGAAGATCGAGGCTGGCAAGTTCGTCCTTGAAGAGGCTCCGGTGCGGGTTGAGTCGATCTGCCGGAATGTGGCCTCGATGCTGCTCGAGCGGGCCAGGGCCAAGGGCCTGAGCCTGGTGGTGGACTGCCCGCCCTTGACGCAGCGGGTGTCCGGCGACGCCACGCGGATCCAGCAGGCCCTGCTCAACTATGTGAGCAATGCGATCAAGTTCACCGACAAAGGGCATGTGATCCTGCGTGTCCGGCCCGAGGCCGATACGGGCTCGCACCTGACGCTGCGCTTCGAAGTGGAGGACAGCGGCATCGGCATTGCGCCAGAAGCGATGGAGCGGCTGTTCTCGGCCTTCGAGCAGGCCGACAACAGCACCACCCGCCGCTATGGCGGCACCGGCCTGGGCCTGGCCATCACCAAGAAGCTGGCCGAGCTGATGGGGGGCACGACGGGGGCGGAGAGCCGCTCCGGCCGTGGCAGCGTCTTCTGGTTCACCGTGACCTTGAAACAGCTGCATGGCGTACCGGATGCGGCTGGCCTGCCAGGGGAGCAGGCTGACATTCGCCTGAAGGAGGCGCATGCCGGCAAGCGCCTGCTGCTCGTCGAGGACGAGGCGGTCAACCGGGAGGTCGCCACACTGTTCCTGAGCGATGTGGGCCTCGACATCACCACCGCCGAGGACGGCGCGACGGCGCTGGCCCTCGCCCGGCAGTCCGTGTTCGACCTGGTCCTGATGGACATGCAGATGCCCGTGATGGACGGTCTGGAGGCGACCCGCCGCATCCGCAGCCTGGACGTCTACCGCCATGTCCCTATCCTGGCCATGACGGCCAACGCTTTTGCCGAGGATCGCCAGCGCTGCATTGATGCGGGCATGAATGACTTCATCACCAAGCCCGTCGTCCCTGAGGTGCTCTACGCCAAGCTGCTGGAATACCTCCAGCGCGAGTGAGCGCCTCGCCCGGCTACCCGGATCACGCGCGATCCAGGTAGCCGGATTCCGCAGGCGCTAGCGGTGCTTTGCCTACGTCAAACCGCGTATGGGCGTGATGCGGACACCGGAAGTATGATGAATATCAATTTCTTCATACCGTTCCGCCGATGATGTTGTTTACCCGGCCATCCATGGTGCTCCCGAGGGACGGCGCGCTGAGGCCCCTGGCCCTGGCCTTGCACGGCATGTGCCTGAGTGCGGTGTCCCTGAGTGGCGCAGTGGCGGCCCCGGGCAGTGCGTCCGAGGTGCCGGCGCTGCCGGATGTGGTGGTCTCCGCCAATTACGAGAACGGTGTCGGTACCAGTGATGCGGCCAGTGAGGGGATGGTCACGCGCAGTCTGCTGCAGCGCCGGCTGATCCTGCGCCCGGCCGAGGTGCTGGAGTTCGTGCCGGGGGTGATCGTGTCCCAGCACAGCGGGGACGGCAAGGCCAACCAGTACTACCTGCGTGGCTTCAACCTGGACCACGGCACCGACTTCGCCACCCACCTGGACGGCATGCCGGTGAACATGCCGACCCACGCCCACGGCCAGGGCTACACCGACCTCAACTTCCTGATCCCCGAACTGCTCCAGTCCATCCACTACCGCAAGGGCTTGTACGCGCCGGAGGATGGGGATTTCAGCTCGGCGGGGTCGGCCCGCCTGAGCCTGGTGGACAGCCTGCCCCGGGGGCTGGCGTCGGTGACCGTCGGAGAGCGCCAGTTCTATCGGGCGCTGCTTGCCAAGTCTGTGGCGCTGAGCGCGGGCTCCCTGCTGTACGCGCTGGAGGGCGCGTCCAACGACGGCCCCTGGCAGAACCCCGAGAACTACCGCCGCTTCAACGGGGTGTTGCGCTACAGCCTGGCCGAAGGCGGAACGAAGCACAGCCTCACCGCCATGGCCTACACCTCGCGCTGGCGCAGCACCGATCAGGTGCCCCGGCGGGCCATCGACAGCGGGCTGATCGGCCGCTATGGCGCCATCGACCCCTCGGATCACGGCGACACGCGCCGCTACAGTTTGTCGTGGCAGATGCTCAGGGCGGTGGACGGGGGGGAGTGGGCGGCCAGCGCCTATGCGATCCGCTCGCACCTGAACCTGCTCTCCAACTTCACCTACTACCTGGACAACCCCGTGGAGGGGGATCAGTTCGCGCAGGTGGAGTCCCGCCGGGTGCTGGGGGGCAGCCTGAGCCGCCTGTGGCAGGGGCGGCTGGTGGGGCTGGAAAGCGATTCCACCCTCGGCGTGCAATGGCGCAGGGACAGCCTCAGCCCGGTCGGGCTCTACCCGGCCCGGGACGGCCAGCGTACCGGCGTGACCCAGGAAAGCCGGGTAGAGCAGAACAGCGTCGGTGTATATGCCCGGAACGAGACCCGCTGGCTGCCCTGGCTCAGGACCGTCACCGGCTTGCGCACCGACCGGCTCAAGGTGGATGTGACCAGCAACATCGACGCCAACAGCGGTGCGCGCGGCGCCTGGGTCAACAGCCCCAAGTTCTCGCTGATCCTGGGGCCGTGGGCGCGCAGCGAGTTCTTCCTGAACTGGGGGCAGGGCTTTCACAGCAACGACGCCCGCGGCATCACCGCCCGGGTGACGGCCCGGACCCGCGAGGCCATCGATCCGGCGGTGCCGCTGGTGCGCACCCAGGGCCGCGAGATCGGCTTCCGCAGTGAGTGGATCCCCGGCCTGCAGAGCTCGGTGGCCCTGTGGCAGCTGGACATGGCCTCCGAGCTGGTGTTCGTCGGCGACGCGGGTGAGACGGAAGCCAGTGGTGCGTCCCGGCGCCACGGCGTGGAGTTCAACAACCACTACCGGGCGACGCCGTGGCTGATGCTGGATCTCGACCTGGCCCTGTCACAGGCCCGCTTCCGGCAGATGCAGGGGGACGCGCCGAATGCGGGCCGCCATGTGCCCGGGGCGGTGAACAAGGTGGTGTCGGCTGGCGCCACGCTGAGCGGGCTGGGGCTCTGGTCCGGGCAGTTACAGCTGCGCTACTTCGGGCCGCGCCCGCTGATCGAGGACAACAGTGTGCGCTCCCAGGGCACCACCCTGGCCTACGCCCGGGTGGGCTACCCGCTCAGCGCCGACACGCGCGTCACGCTGGATGTCTTCAATCTGTTCAACCGCAGGGTCAGCGACATCGACTACTACTACGCCTCCCGCCTGCCGGGTGAGCCCGCCGAAGGCGTCAGCGGCATCCACTCTCACCCGGCCGAGCCGCGTACCCTGAGGGTCACTCTGAGCACGCATTTCTGAGCGGGCGCCGATCAAGCCTCAGGTACTGGCGCGGTACTTCTCCAGCCAGTGGGCGTAGGGCGCCGGCAGGACCCAGGACGGCTTGTCTTCCTTGAGTTGCAGGGCGGCGTGGTAGGGCCAGTGGGGGTTGGCCAGGTGGGCGCGGCCGACCATCACGAGGTCCATCTGCTGGTCGGCGACGACCCGGTTGGCGGTGGCCGGGGCGTCGATGCCCCATGACGAGGCCACCGGCAGGCCGGCCTCGCGGCGTACCCGTTCGGCGATCGGGGCGAGGAAGGCCGGGCCCCAGGGGATGCGCGCGTCGGGAATCGAGAAGCCGACACTGACGTTCAGCAGATCGAGCCCGCCCTGCTTGAAGGCGCGGGTCAGCTCGATGGATTCGGCCAGGGTCTCCTCGTCGCGGCCATCGTATTCGATGACGCCGAAGCGGGCGGTCAGGGGCAGGTGCTCGGGCCATTCGGCGCGCACTGCGGCGAGGGTCTCGAGCAGGAAACGGCTGCGTCCGGTGTAGTCGCCGCCGTATTCGTCGCTGCGCTGGTTGGCATGCACCGAGAAGAAGCTCTGGGCCAGGTAGCCGTGGGCGAAGTGCAGTTCCAGCCATTCGAAGCCGGCCTCGCGGGCTCGCCGGGCGGCTGCCGCAAAATCCTGGCGCACGCGGCCGATGTCGTCCCGGCTCATGGCTTCGGGGCGGCGCGGCAGGTGGGCGCCGAAGGGGATGGCCGAGGGGCCGATGGGAGTCCAGCCGCTCGGGTCGTCGGCGGGGATGTGATCGTCGCCTTCCCACGGGCGGCGGGCGCTGGCCTTGCGGCCGGCGTGGGCGATCTGGATGCCGGGCACCGCGCCACCGGCCTTGATGGCCGCGGCGATGCGCGCCAGCCCGGCAGCCTGTTCGTCATTCCACAGGCCGAGGCAGGCGGGGGTGATGCGGCCTTCCGGGGCCACCGCGGTGGCTTCGACGATGACCAGGCCGGCGCCGCCGCGCCCGAGGCTGGTGTAGTGGGCCAGGTGCCAGTCGTTGCTCAGGCCGTCCACGGCGCTGTACTGGCACATGGGCGGCACGGCGATACGGTTGCGGAGGGTGAGGTCTTTAAGGTGGAAAGGAGAGAACAGGGCGGACATCGGGGCTGGATTTCCTCAGGTTACGGACAACCGGACTCGCAACGCGAGCGGCGATTCTAGGACAGGGGACCGTTCGACCGGTGTTCATCCGCAGGAGTTTCCGCTCCATGCCGGGGGAGCCACCGGATCAGCGCGGCGTAGAGGGCGGCCGGTTCCACCGGCTTGGATATGAAGTCGTTCATCCCAGCCGCCTGGCAGGCCGCGCGGTCGTCGTCGAAGGCATTGGCCGTCATGGCCAGGATGGGCTTGTCGGCCCAGCCGGGCAGGGCACGGATCCGCCGGCTGGCCTCCAGCCCGTCCATCTCGGGCATCTGCATGTCCATCAGGATCAGGTCGTAGTGGCCGCTGCGGGCCATGTCGACGGCGATGCGCCCGTTGGCGGCCACCTCCACCTGCAGACCGGCGCCCTGCAGCAGCTCCATGGCCACCTCGACATTGATGAGGTTGTCCTCGGCGAGCAGCAGCCGTGCTCCGGCGTTGTGGGCCCGCAGTTCGTGCTCGGCCGCGCTGGTGGGCTGTCCCGCAAGCTGGGGAACCTCGTCGCCCCGTTGCAGCCAGGCGGTGAACCAGAACCGGCTGCCCTGCCCGGGGGTGCTGTCCACGCCCGCCTCGCCCCCCATCAGGTGGGCCAGCCGCCGGGTGATCGTCAGGCCCAGCCCGGTGCCACCGTACTTGCGGGTGGTGCTGGTGTCCGCCTGCTCGAACTCGTGAAACAGGTGGCTCTGCTTCTCCGGAGGGATGCCGATGCCGGTGTCTTCCACCGAGAACTGGACGAGCAGTCGCCCGTCCTGCTCCTCGATCAAGCGGGCACTCAGCCGGACGCTGCCTGTGTCCGTGAACTTGACGGCGTTGCCGGCAAAGTTGAGCAACCCCTGGCGGATCCGCGTCACATCGCCGCGTAGCCACGGCGGGACATGATCATGGTCGATGGTGACGCGGAGCCCCTTGCTGCGGGCACTTTCGCCGATCAGGCTGGCGACGTGGTCGAGGACCTGGCCGAGGGCGAAGTTCTCGTTCTCCAGGACCACCTTGCCGGCTTCGATCTTCGACAGGTCCAGGATGTCGTTGATGATGGCCAGCAGATGCCGGCCGGAGGTGTTGATCCGCTCCAGGCGATCAGCCTGCTGCGGGGTGGGGTGGTTGGTGCTGAGCAGGTGGGTGAGGCCGATGATGGCGTTGAGCGGGGTGCGGATCTCGTGGCTCATGTTGGCCAGGAAGGCGCTCTTGGCCAGGTTCGCGGCTTCGGCGCGGGCCTGGGCTTCGGCCAGCTGGGCGGTGCGCTGCTCGATCAGGCGCTCCAGGCCGGCCCGGTACTCGTCGAGCTCGGCGCCCATGCGCTTGGTCTCGGTGATGTCCTGCACCACGGCGATGAAGTAGTCGGGTTCCTCGTCCTCGCCCGACCTCCAGGTCAGCGCGGCGGTCAGCTTGACCCACACGACGTTGCCATCCTTGCTGAAGTAGCGTTTTTCGATGGTGTAGGTGTCGATCTCGCGGGCCAGCATATGCTGCCTCAGCTCCAGGTCGGTGCCGAGGTCGTCCGGGTGGGTGATCCCGGCGGGCGTCCGGGCTAGGAGCTCCTCCGGCGAATAGCCGACGATGGCGCAGAGCTTGCGATTGACCCGCAGCCAGCGACCGTCGGGGGAGACCAGGGCGATGCCTACGGCGGCCTGTTCGAAGGTGCCGGCGAAGCGGCGCTCGCTCTCCAGCAGGGCCTGGGTGGCCAGCTTGCGGGCGGTGATGTCTTCGGAAAAGATCACGATGCCACCGATGCTGCCGTCGGCGGCACGCCAGGGGCGCACCGTCCAGCGCAACCATTGCATGCTGCCGTCGGGACGCTCGATGCTGTCCTCCTCCATGTTGAGCACCTCACCGGCCAGGCCGCGTTGATGGGCGGTCTTCCAGCGTTCCGGGAGGTTCGGGAGGATGTCATAGTGGATCCGTCCGACGAGGTCCTGGTCGCCCAGGGCGTAATCGTCGATCCAGCGCTGGCTGACCGCCAGGTACCGCATGTCGCGATCGAACATGGCCAGGGAGGTCGGGGCGTGGTCGATCAGCAGCTGCAGGCGCTCCGCGCTTTCGCTGAGCGCCGCCTCGGCGGCCTGCCGGGCGTGCAGGTGCTCCTGGATGTTGGCTGCGGCCTTGTCGAAGTTGCGGCTCAGCCGGCCGAGCTCGTCATCACCGTGACCCAGTGCGCTACGCGCGCTGTAGTCGCCGGTGCCGAGGCGGTCGGCGGCACGGGAGAGGGCCTTCAGGGGACGCAGGACCCAGCGGTTGCCGCCCCACAGGACCAGGACCAGGGTGGCGGTCAGGATCAGCCCGACGGCCATCAGGTCTGCCAGCAGTTCGCGGTGGGATGGCGCGGTCACCGTGTCGATGGGGGTCGACAGCAGGAGGCGCAACTCTCCGGAAACGGTCTGCACGAGCGGTGCGTAGCCGTGGATCTTGCGCACGCCGTCGAGGTCCGTCTCGTCGAGCTTGCCCTGGCCCTGCCGGGCCAGGATCGCACGGACCACCGGTACCTCGGCGGCGCTGCGTCCCGTCCACCCTTCCGGGTCGGGATGACGGGCCACGACTGTGCCCTTCGAGTCGATCACCCACAGGCGGGTGTCCGGCGACAGGGCCGCCTTGACCAGTTGCTCCTGCAGCCAGGCCTGGTCCAGGGAGACGAACACCACCGCTGTGGGATGTCCTGCGCCATCGCGCATGGCCCGTGCCAGGGTGATGACCGGACGTTTCACGATACGGCCGAAGACCACGTTGCCGACGATCATCTGTCGTGCGGCCGTGGCCGATCTGAACCACTCTCGATCGGCAAAGTTGACGGCGCCACTGAAGGGAAGGGCGGTGCAGGCCACCCGACCGTCAGGCATGACCTTGCCGAACTGGATGAACTCCTGCTCCAGCTTCAGGCGCTGGGCCAGCCACGCGGTGCATGCCTCGACGGAGGCTCCGGGCTGCAGAGCCGGTGCCTGCATGATGTCCGAGATGATGGATTCCGCGCGGGCGGCAAGGTATTGCTGACGAGCGGCGATGACCTGGGTCTGGTGCAGCAGGCCTTCCGCCGTGTGCGCGAGGCGGATGTCATAGGAGTCGATGTGGTTCCGCACGATCATGCCGCCCAGTAGCACGAACACGGCGATCAGCAACACCACCAGGCGACCGCGCAGGCCGAGGTGGTACGTGGGGAGGGGGAGACGCTGGGCCATCGATGTTCCCTGGAGGGGCGGACGCCGAAAGGCATCGTCTGTGCTGTCAGACTCGCCGGGCTAGCATACATCTGCCCCGGGCGATGGGGGCACCAGGGGTACCCGATGTAGGCGCCCCGGTCGTGATGGCCCTCAGCCGGTGCTCTGCCCGGCGTGCACCGAGTACAGTCCCCAGGGGCATTGGGCGAAGCGCTCCGCCAGCGGTCTGGCCGCCAGGTCGGGTTGTGTCGCAGGGTCGAAGACCGCCCACAGGGGGCCGAGGCCGCCGAGGGGGAGCGGGGCTCCGTCGATGTGGGTGGCGATGATCACCGCCCGGCGCTGCAACTCGGCGACGCTGAACTCGACGGTGTAGCCATCCAGCGCGCGCAGGCTCAGCGTCACCCCGGCTGAGCGGTTCACGCCGGCGATGTCGAGGAGGCGGCTGAGCAGGGGACCGCGCAGGCGGTGGGGCCTGCCGTCGTACTCGAGGGTCGGACGGATCTCGACCGCCGGTAGCGCCGCCAGGTCGGCATGGGTAAAGCAATGGGCCCGCTCGAAGCGTACGCCGTGCTTGCTCAGCAATTGATCGAGTGCCGGGTCCAGCCGGCCGCGGTTGGGATGAGCGACCTCACCCGAGAGGGTCAGCAGGGTCGGGCCGGCCGGTTGCGGGTCCAGTGAGCCCTTGGCGGGCGCGGCCAGCGCCAGGCCCGGAAGGGCGGTGGAGGCCAGGGTGGCGCGAAGGAAGCGGCGTTTGTCCATGATGGGATGGCTTCGGAGTGGATTGACGACGGGCTGCCGGCGATGCAGGCGCAGGACCAACAGCTTGAGTCCGGTCATCAAGGCTCGGGCAGAATGTCGGCCTCGGCGCTGCGGGTAGCCGCCACAACGATACCGGAACAACGCGGGCACAGCCCGGGAAACACACCATGCCCTCCATCGAATCAGACTCCCGGTCATGTGGTGGCGATGCGCCTGCCGCGGTGAGTTTCTGGCACGCCTTCGCCTTCTGGCTGAAACTCGGTTTCATCAGCTTTGGCGGCCCGGCCGGGCAGATCGCGATCATGCACCAGGAGTTGGTCGAGCGCCGGCGCTGGATCTCCGAGCGGCGCTTCCTGCATGCGCTCAATTACTGCATGGTGCTGCCCGGCCCGGAGGCGCAGCAGCTGGCCACTTACATCGGCTGGCTGATGCACCGGACCTGGGGCGGCATCGTGGCGGGTGGGCTGTTCGTGCTGCCTTCCCTGTTCATCCTGATCGGCCTGTCGTGGATCTACGTGGCCTTTGGTGAGATGCCGCTGGTGGCGGGCCTGTTCTACGGCATCAAGCCGGCGGTCACCGCCATCGTGGTGCAGGCCACCCACCGGATCGGCAGCCGTGCGCTCAGGAATCCGCTGATGTGGGCGGTGGCGCTGGCTGCCTTCGTGGCGATCTTTGCGGCCGATCTGCCCTTTCCCCTGATCGTGCTGGCGGCGGCCCTGACCGGCTTCGTCGGTGGCCGCATCGCGCCGGAACACTTCCAGGCCGGGGGCGGGCACGCCAAGGCGGGTGCCTCGCCGGGCCGTGCCCTCATCGACGATGACACGCCGACTCCACCCCATGCCCTGTTCTCCTGGGGCCGCCTGCTCCGGGTGGGGGCGGCCGGGAGCCTGCTATGGCTGGTCCCCATGGGGCTGCTCGTCGCTTTCTACGGCATGGAGAACACCCTGACCCGGATGGGCGGGTTCTTCACCAAGGCGGCCCTGCTCACCTTTGGTGGCGCCTACGCCGTGCTGCCCTATGTGTACCAGGGGGCGGTCGAGCATTTCGGCTGGCTGACGCCGCAGCAGATGATCGACGGCCTGGCACTGGGCGAGACGACGCCCGGGCCGCTGATCATGGTGGTGTCCTTCGTCGGCTTCGTCGGAGGCTATACCCAGGCGGTGTTCGGCCCCGACAGCCTGTTCCTGGCTGGCGCCGTGGCCGCTGCGGTGGTGACCTGGTTCACCTTCCTGCCGTCCTTCATCTTCATCCTGGCAGGCGGTCCGTTCATCGAGACCACCCACAACGACCTGAATTTCACCGCACCGCTCACCGCGATCACCGCGGCGGTGGTCGGGGTGATCCTCAATCTGGCCTTGTTCTTCGGCTACCACGTGCTGTGGCCGGACGGCTTTGCCGGCGGCTTCGATGGGGTGTCGGCGGCCATCGCGTTGGCCGCGGCTGTGGCCCTGTTCCGCTTCAGGATGAATGTCATCCACGTCATCGCGGCCTGCGCGGTGCTCGGACTGGCGCTGCGGACCCTGCTGTGACCGGCCCGGTCTGCAGCGTCCGGACCGGCCGTCTCGGGGATGTAACTTTACTTTCATAAACTGCGCGCACAGAATCCGCCGCGCTCCCGACCGGGGGGCGCCCTCGCGGGCCCATTTTTGACTGACGAGCCGCCGATGCGCATCTGTTCCGCTGTTTTCCTGCTCCGCTGCCTGAGCCTTGGCGCCCTCGGCGCATCCGTCCCTGCGCTGGCCGCCGGCGAGACCTACGAGGACTGGACCGCGCGCTTCCAGGCCACCTACATCTGGCAGACCAAGCCCGGCATGCCGGCGGACTACAGCGGCCCGAAAAGCCTGAAGGCGGCCCGGGAATTCAGCTATACCGCCACCACCACCGCCTATCTGGGCTTCCGCCCGTGGCAGGGGGGCGAGCTCTACCTCAACCCGGAGATCACCCAGGGGGTACCCTTTTCGGAGTTGAGCGGCGCCGGCGGCTTCACCAACGGGGAGCTGACGCGTACCGCCGGCACCCGTCCCAAGATGTACCGGCAGCGCCTCTTCCTGCGCCAGACCTGGGGGCTGGGGGGCGGTGACGAGGCGGTCGAGGCGGACCTCAACCAGATGGCCGGCACGGTGGACAAGAACCGGGTGGTGCTGACGGTGGGCAACTTCTCGAGCCTCGACGTGTTCGACGACAACCGCTACGCCAAGGACCCGCGGGTGCATTTCATGAACGCCGGCTTCATGGCGCCCCTGTCCTATGACTACGCGGCCGACGCGCGGGGCTTCGGCTGGGGCTTTGCCGCCGAGTGGTACCAGGATGACTGGGTGCTGCGCATCGGGCGGATGACCGGGCCCAAGGAGCCGAACATGCTCCCCACCGATACGCAGATCTTCAAGCATTACGGCGATCAGGTGGAGGTGGAGCGGGGGCACAGCCTGTGGGGCCAGCCGGGCAAGCTGCGCTTGCTGGCCTGGCGCAACCGGGCGGTGCTGGCGTCCTTCGACGACGCGCTGGCCTACCTGAAGGCCCATCCGGACGCAGACCCGCAGGCCATCCTGGCGGTGCGCGGGGGAGAGAAGGTCAAGTACGGGGTCGGCATCAACCTCGAGCAGGCCATCAACGATGACCTGGGCTTCTTCCTGCGTGCCATGAAGGCCGATGGTCGCACCGAAACCTATGCCTTCACCGAGACGGACGCCTCGCTTGGCATGGGCGTGGCCCTGAAGGGCACGGCCTGGGGACGCGCCCTGGACACCCTGGGCCTGGGCTACGCCCGCAACACCTTGTCGAAGGACCGCCGCGAGTACCTGGAGGCCGGCGGCATCTCCTTCTTCATTGGTGACGGGCGGCTGAGCTACCGGCCCGAGCAGCTGATCGAGACCTACTACAGCTTCAATGTGTGGAAGACGGTCTTCCTGACCGCCGACTACCAGCGCATGTGGAACCCGGCCTACAACGCCGACCGCGGCCCTGCCAACTTCCTGGCCATGCGGGTCCACACCGAGTTCTGAACCCCGGGTTCAGGGCGCGGGCGGCGTCAGTGGCAGGCTGGCCTCGAAGACCGTCAACCCGTTGGCCGAGTGCACCTCGATGTCGCCGCCGTGGGCCTGCAGGATGGACAGGCTGATCGCCAGCCCGAGTCCCGAGCCCTCGCCGGAGTGCTGGCGCGAGGCGTCGGCCCGGTAGAAGCGGTCGAACAGGCGGGGCAGGTGATCCGGCGCGATGCCGGGGCCGGAGTTTTCCACCCGTATCGTGGCGGTCTGACCGTCTGATGCCAGCACCACCGCGATGTGGCCGTGGGCTGGCGTATGGCGCACCGCGTTGGAGAGCAGATTGCTGATGGCGCGGCGGAGCATCAGGCGGTCGCCGGTGACATCGGCGCTGCCGGTGCAGCTCAGGGCCAGCGCCTTGTCCTCGGCCAGCGCCTCGTAGAATTCGAGCAGCCCGTGCACCTCGGCGTCGAGATGGACTGCCTCGCGGGTGGGGATGAGCAGCCGGTTGTCGGCCTTGGCCAGGAACAGCATGTCGGCGATGGTGCGGGACAGGCGCTCGAATTCCTCGGCGTTGGAGGCCAGCACGTCCTGGTATTCGGCCAGGCTGCGGGCCCGCGACAAGGTCACCTGGGTCTGGGTGAGCAGGTTGCTGACCGGGGTGCGCAGCTCGTGGGCGATGTCAGACGAGAAATCGGACAGGCGCTGGAAGGACGACTCCAGCCGGGCCAGCATGGCGTTGAGGGTGCGCACGACCTCGGCCAGCTCCTCCGGGATGGCGTCGTCGGCCAGGCGCTGGTCGAGCTTGCTGGCGGTGATGTCGGCGGCGTGCCGCACGATGTCGCGCAGCGGGGCCAGGCCGCGCCGGGCGGCGGCCCAGCCGAGCAGGCCCGACAGCAGGGCGGCGACGCTCACCACCGTCCACATGGCCAGGCGGAAGGACTGCATGAAGTGATCGTGGTGGGCCAGCGCGGTGGACACCGCCACCCGGGCCGGGGCCTCGCCGTCGCGGCCGGTCGGGGCAAGGCCCTGGATGCCCCGGTAGCGCTGCCCGTCGGCACTCGCCCAGGTTAGCGGAAGGGGCTGCTGGCCGGCCGGCGGGATGCTCTCCGGCGGAAAGGCCGCATCGGGCGACACGTAGACGGGCTGGCCGTCGGCCTGCCAGACGCCCACGGCAAGCCCGTGATGGCCGACCAGGGCGCCCTCCAGGGGCTCGGCCAGGGCATCGAGATCACCGCTGGCCCTGGCCTTGGCGACGGCATGGCGGATCAGCTCGAGCTTGCCCTCGAGGAGTTCCAGATCCATGTCTTCGAAGTGGTGTTCGACCAGCGAGGCGATGATCAGGCCCAGGGCCAGCAGCACGCTGGAGGACACTGCCGCGAACAGCAGGGTCAGGCGGGCGGTGACCGAGCGGCCTGAGGGCAGCCTCATTGTTCCGAGGTGTCCAGCACGTAGCCCATGCCCCGCACGGTACGGATCAGCTTGAATTCGAAGTCGTCATCCACCTTGCCGCGCAGGCGGCGGATGGCCACCTCGATCACATTGGTGTCGCTGTCGAAGTTCATGTCCCACACCTGGGAGGCGATCAGCGAGCGGGGCAGGACCTCCCCCTGGCGGCGCAGCAGCAGCTCGAGCAGGGAGAACTCCTTGGAGGTCAGGTCGATCTTGCGTCCGCCCCGGGTCACCCGCCGGCGCAGCAGGTCGAGCTCCAGGTCGGCGGCGCGCAGCACCTCGGCCTCCTTGGCCTTGCCGCCGCGGCGCAGCAGGGTGCGCACCCGCGCCAGCAGCTCGGAGAAGGCGAAAGGCTTCACCAGGTAGTCGTCGGCGCCCAGCTCGAGCCCCTTGACCCGGTCGTCGATGGCGTCGCGGGCGCTCAGGAACAGCACGGGCACCTCCTTGCCGGCCCGGCGGATGCCTTGCAGCACCTGCCAGCCGTCGATGCCCGGCAGCATCACGTCGAGGATGGTCAGGTCGTAGGCTTCGGTCAGCGCCAGGTGCAGGCCGTCCAGGCCGTCCCTCGCCAGGTCGACCACGAACCCGGCCTCCATCAGGCCCTGCCTCAGGTAATCGCCGGTCTTGGGCTCGTCCTCGACGACCAGTATCTTCATGTTGAATGTCCTTCCCGCCATCCCGGGCCCGTATTCTGCCTCCGCTGTGGCCGCCGGCGCCGAGATTACTGCAATGTAACGTGGGCCGAGAGGACCGGGATCAGACCGTGGGGGGCGTCCACCCAGGCCCACGCGGCGTAGGCCAGCACGGCGAGGAGGAGCAGGGCGGCCAGCCAGCGGCGCCGCTGTTTGACCGGGCTGGGGCCGGCGCCGTCGATCTGCCCGGTGAGCATGGGCTGTGCCTGGTTGCTGCCGCGCAGCAGGCTGAGGCCAAGGAGCAGCGCCAGGTGACCCAGCACAGCGGCGAGGAAGGCATTGGCGATCGCCTCATGCAGCTCCTCGAGCCAGTCCTCGTCGACCCAGGCAAGGTCCGCCCCCCACTCCTGCCAGACGCCATAGCCGCTCAGCACCAGCAGCGGCGTGAGCAGGAGCAGGGCGGCGATGGCCAGCGCGGTGAGCAGGTTCTGGCCCCGCCGCCAGTGGCCCGGGCCGCCACGGGGCAGCTCGCGCAGCCAGCTACCGGCGCCCGCCAGCCTGCTGCGCAGGTTGGCGAGGCGCGCCTGTCTGGGGCCCAGCAGGCCGTAGGCAAGACGGAAGGCGAACAGCCCGGCCATGATGTAGCCCAGGGTCACGTGGAGCAGCCGGAAGTGTTCGCTGTCGGCGCTCAGGTAGGCACCCACGAAGGCGCCGGCAAACAGCCAGTGGAACATGCGCATCGGGTCGTCGATGACGCGCCGGCGGGCCTGGGCTGCGGCGGGCGGGTTCGCGGTGCGCTGCGTGAGGGTGGCGGGCAGGTACATGGCGGAGTCTCCGGAAGTCAGTCAAACCAGGCCCAGCGCAGGTGCAGGGGCAGGCCGGGTGGAATCTTCAGATGGTCGTCGTCGAAGTCGCCGCGCTCGGCCCCCGGGTGGCAGGCGCTGCAGTTGGCGGGGCGCTTGACGCTGGCGTGGGTCCACACCGCATCGCGGATGTGGCGATGCTTGCGCTGGAACCAGGCCGAGCGGGTGATGCGATCCTCCGGCGGGGCTTCGCCGACCCGTTTCCAGGTGCCGGCGTGGGTCTGCAGCCAGGTGTCGAGCTGGCGCCGGGTGGCGTCGTCCAGGGAGGCATTGCTGCCGTAATGCTTGTCCAGGCCGGCCATGATGTGTTTCCAGGAGGCCGCGGGCAGGGCGCCGGGCGGAAAGGCCAGGTGGCAGCTGCCGCATTCGCTGGAGTAGGCCGGGGGGACCGGCCGGGGCATGCCGCGTTCGTCGTCGTCCGCCGCAGCCGGGCCGGCGAGGCCAAGGGCTAGAGACAGGGAGGAGAGCAGCGCGGCAAGGGCATGGCCGGGGTGAGTGTGGTGGGGCAGTGACATGATGGTCTCCAGGGGGCAGAGGGGCAGGGCTTAAGGCTTGAGCTGCAGCAGGTAGGCCAGCACGTCGGCCTTCTCGCCGGCGCTGCACTCGCGGTTCAGGACATCCTTGCAGTTGCGGCGGAACCACTTGTCGCTGCGGGCGCTGTCGGTGAAGCTGCGCGGGTTGAAGGCCGGGGCCAGCGGGTTGATCGACTTGTCGGTGGTGGCGTGCCGGCCCTCGCGGATGGGCGGCGTGCCGTGGCAGGATGAGCACGACCATTCGCCGCCATGCCGGCTGGTGAAGAAGGCCTGGCCCCGTGCCGCCTGGCCGGGCGCGCCGGCCTGGGCGCTCCAGTATTCGAGCTGGGTGCCGGCGCTGGTGTCGGCTGCGGGAGCCGCCATCGCCGCCGTAGCCAGGAGCAGGGCGGCGGCGGGGTTCAGGATGAGGTGACGGGTGAGCATCATGTCGGTCGGTAGGGGCAAGTCAGCGTGAGCACATGCTGCGCCGTACCGCCTGTACGCTGCCTGAACGTGCTGTTCACCTGCCGTTCAGCCTGGCTGGGGGATAATCCGGGGATGAAAGTTCCTGCCCTGAGGCGTCCCCTTGCCTTGTCGCGTCTGGCCGCGTCCCTGGCGGCGGCCCTGCTGATCGGCGTGGCCCTGGGCGTGGCGCCGGCGCGGGCCGATGACGATGATCACGAGCGCGCCCGGCGAGCCGTCGAGAGCGGGCAGATCCTGCCCCTGCGTGATGTGCTGGCGCGCCTGGAGCGCAGCTACCCCGGCCGGGTCCTGGAGGTGGAGCTGGAGCGGGACGATGGCCTGTGGCTCTACGAGATCAAGCTGCTGCAGGCCGATGGCCGCCTGCTCAAGCTGAAGCTCGATGCCAAGACCGCGGCGGTGCTGAAGGAGAAGCGCCGATGAGAGTCCTGCTGGTCGAAGATGAACCCGTGCTGCGTGGCCAGCTCCGCCTGAGCCTGGAGGAGGCCGGTTATGTGGTGGACGAGGCCGACAACGGGCGCGATGCCCACTTTCTCGGCGGCACCGAGGCCTTTGATGCGGTGGTGCTCGACCTGGGCCTGCCCCTGCTCGACGGCCTGAGCGTGCTGCGCCGCTGGCGCGCCGAGGGGCGCGGCATGCCGGTGCTGATCCTGACCGCCCGCGATAACTGGCACGAGAAGGTCACCGGCATCGATGCCGGTGCCGACGACTATCTCACCAAGCCCTTCCACACCGAGGAGTTGCTAGCCCGCCTGCGGGCGCTGATCCGCCGGGCCGGTGGCCTGGCCTCCCCGGTGTTGACCTGTGGCGAGCTGGTGCTGGATACCCGCAGCGGCCGGGTCAGCTTTCAGGGGACGCCGGTGACGCTGACCAGCCATGAATACAAGGTGCTGGCCTACCTGATGCACCGCCCGGGGCAGCTGGTCTCCCGCGGCGAGCTCACCGAACACATCTATGCCCAGGATTTCGACCGGGACTCCAACACCATCGAGGTCTTCGTCGGGCGCCTGCGCAGGAAGCTCGCCGCCGACCTGATCGAAACCGTGCGGGGCCAGGGCTACCGCCTCGTGCCCCGATGACGGTGACCGGAGGCCCCGCCGGTGAAGGGCAGGGTGGCGGCGCGCCGGCCGGCTCCCTGCGCGTCCGCCTCTTTGCCGCCACGGTGATCGGGCTGGCGGTGGCCCTGGCCCTGGCCGGCGTGGTGCTGCATGGCCTGTTCCGTGAGCATGTGCTGCAGCAGTTCCAGATCGGCCTGGGCCAGCAGCTGGACCAGCTGACCGCGCGCCTGGCCGTGGATGCCCAGGGCCGGCCGGCCATCGATCCGCAGGCCTTGTCCGATCCCCGCTGGCAGCAGCCCTATTCCGGGCTGTACTGGCAGATCGACGAGGTGGCCCCGGGCGGGCAGGGCCATGTGGCGGTAAGGCGCTCCCGGTCCCTGTGGGACGACCGCCTGGTGGTGCCCGGAGATGTACTGATCGATGGCGCCCTGCATGTGCATGAGACCGGCGGCCCCCGCGACAGCCACCTGCTGCTGCTCGAGCGTACTGTGCGCCTGGCCGAGCAGCCAGAGGTGCGCTGGCGCCTGCTGGTGGGAGCCGATCTGAAGGACACCCAGGCCGCACTCGAACGCTTCGGGCGGGTGCTGGGCGTGTCGCTGGCCGTGCTCTTCGTGCTGCTGGTGCTGGCGGCGGTGGCCCAGCTGTGGGTGGGGCTGCGTCCCCTGCGCCGCCTGCAGGGCGATCTCCAGGCCTTGCAGGATGCCCGTGCCACGACCCTGGGCGGGCCGTACCCGAGTGAGATCCAGCCGTTGGTGGACGACTTCAACCGGGTGCTCGAGCAGAACCGCCGGGTTGTCGAGCGGGCGCGCACCCAGGCGGGCAACCTGGCCCATGCGCTGAAGACGCCGCTGGCCGTGCTCGACCAGGCGGCGGCCCGTGCGGCGGTCGGTCCGGAGGCGGGGCTTGCCCGCCTGGTCGGCGAGCAGGTGGGGCTGGCCCGGCGGCAGGTGGACTGGCACCTGGCGCGGGCCCGGATGTCGGCCACACGGCAGATGCCCGGGCAGCGCTGCGAAGTGCTGGCCTGCGTGAGGGGCTTGGTCCGGGTGATGGAGAAGGTGCATGCCGCACGCGCGCTGCACGTCCGGGTCGAGGATGCCCCGCCGACCTACTTTGCGGGGGAGGAGCAGGATCTCCAGGAGATGCTCGGCAACCTGCTGGACAACGCCTGCAAGTGGGCCCGCCGCGAGGTCGTGGTGACCGTTGCGCCGCCCGGCGGCGCGCGGCCGGGATGCCTGTGCGTGCGCATCGAGGATGACGGGCCGGGGATCGACGCAGCCCGCCTCACGGAGGTGCTCGACCGCGGCATCCGTCTCGATGAATCCGTGCCCGGCTCGGGCCTCGGGCTGGCCATCGTGAGCGAATTGTCGGGGCTCTACGGTGGCGGCCTGCAGCTCCAGCGGGGGGCCGGCGGCGGCGTGGTGGCCGTGCTGGAGCTGCCTGCGCCCTGAGACCGCGGCAGCGCCGCCCAGGCTCGGCGGCCGCCTTGTGGAAATGCGCTTGCAGTCCGCCCTCCTGGCGGCCTGCATGACCTGGTCGGCCCGCTGCAGCAGGGGGTGGAGCGGGTGTCGGCGGCGTCGAGCCGGGTGACCCCGCAGCGGGGGCTGACCACGTTGCGCGTGTGGCGGATTGTTGTCGGACTTGAAGAAATGAATTAATGTTCATTATCTGAATAAGGATTCAGTTCTTCATGGCCTACCGCAAGACCGATACCGTCGAGGCCCGCCTGGCCGACAACCGGAAGCGCATCCTCGCCGCCGCCCGCACGCTGGTCGCAGAGGGCGGCTGGCCGGAGGCCCAGGTCAGTCACGTGGCGGCGGCGGCCGGGCTGGCCACCGGCTCGGTGTACCGCTACTTCCCGTCC
Source organism: uncultured Zoogloea sp. (assembly GCA_937967645.1). GTDB lineage: Bacteria > Pseudomonadota > Gammaproteobacteria > Burkholderiales > Rhodocyclaceae > Zoogloea. The sequence goes on along the minus strand of CALBTT010000201.1, from coordinate 12,206 downwards.
AAGGTCGATCTGTTCGTCGAGGTGCTGTCCACCGTGTCCCAGCGGGAGGTGGACGTGATCGAGGCGATCGCCGGGAGCGAAGACAGCCCGGCGCAACGCCTGGAGGCCGCGGTGACCACCTTTGTGCTGCGGGCCATGCGCAACCGGCGGCTGGCCTATGCCCTGATCGCCGAGCCCTGCGAGCGGGAGATCGACGAGGCCCGCCTGACCTATCGGCACGCCATCAGCGCGCAGATCATGCGCATCGTCCGGGACGGCCAGGCTTGTGGGGCATTCCGGGCGGGCATCGATCCCAGCATCGCCGCCACGGTGATCGTGGGCGGCTTCATGGAGGGGCTGATCGGTCCCTTGTCTCCCCTCAATGCCGATTTCGCCGGCGCGGACCGCGATGGCGGTGCCGTACCTGCCCTGGCGAGCCAGATCGCCGAAGTGTGCTGCGCGGCGGTGGCCGCGCTCCCGACCCCGGGCTGAAGGCTGGCCGGCCAGGCTGCCTGAGCCCGAGTTCCACCCATGACAAGGCCCGTCACGGGCTACAGGAGGAGACCTTCATGAACGCACCGTCCGAGACCCCGCCGTTTGCTTCCGCGCCGGACCGTTACGCCACCCACGTGGTCCGCAACCAGGCCGCGCTGGCCAGCGGCTTCAATGCCTTCGACGGTGACGCCGTGCTGAGCGCCGCGGTGGCCCGTGAAGCGCCCTGGGCCGCCGCGCGCTGCTCGGCCCTCGGCCGGCTGGCCGGCGACGAGGCGGTGCAGGAGCTGGCCCGGCTGGCCAACCGCCACCTGCCGGAGCTGAAGACCCATGACCGCTACGGCAACCGCATCGACTGGGTGGAGTTCCACCCCGCCTGGCACCAGCTGATGGCCCTGGCCTGGCAGCACCAGGTGCCGTCCCTGGCGTGGACCGCCCAGGAGCGCCAGCCCCACTTCGCGCGGGCGGTGCTGTCCTACCTGTGGAACCAGGTGGAGCACGGCACGGGCTGCCCCACCGGCATGGCCTACGCGTCCCACGCGGGCTTCGCGGCGGAGCCGGCGCTGCGGATCTGGGCCGACAAGTGCGTCGGCACCGACTACGAGTTCAGCCGCCGGGAGGTGGCCGACAAGCCTTCGGTGGTGATTGGCTATGCGATGACCGAGAAGCAGGGCGGCTCCGATCTGCGCGAGACCCAGACCACCGCCGTCTTCTCCCACAGCGACGGCTACCACGGCGCCACCGCCCACTGGTATCTGCTCACCGGCCACAAGTGGTTCTGCTCGGTGCCCCAGTCCGATGGCTTTTTCACCCTGGCCAAGGTGGCCGGGGAGGTGACCTGCTTCTTCCTGCCCCGGACCTTGCCCGACGGCAGTTACAACCGCTTCTTCATCCAGCGCCTCAAGGACAAGGCGGGCAACCGGTCCAATGCCAGTAGCGAGGTGGAGTTCAGCGGCACCCTGGCGATCCGGGTTGGCGCGGAGGGGGCAGGGATCCGCGAGATCCTGTCCCACGCCCACCTCACCCGCCTGGATTTTGCGGTGGGCTCGGCGGGTCTGATGCGCCAGGCCCTGACCCTCGCCCTGAACCATGCCTGTACCCGGGACGGCTTCGGCTCCAGCCTGGCGCGGCGGCCGATGATGGCCAATGTGTTGGCCGATATGGCGGTGGAGGTCGAGGCCTGCACCCTGATGGCCCTGCGGGTGGCCCGCGCCACCGACCACCTGGACAGCGACCCGCAGGAGCGGGCCTTTGCCCGGGTCGCCACGCCGATGGCCAAGTTCTTCAACTGCTCCCGCGCCCCGGCGGTGGCCAACGAGGCACTGCAGTGCCATGGAGGCAACGGCTTCATCGAAGAGAACCCGATGGCTCGCATATTCCGCGAGTCGCCGCTCAACAGCGTGTGGGAAGGCAGCGCCAACATGATGTGCATGGACGTGCGGCGGGCCATGCTCAAGGACGAGGCCTGCCGCGAGGCCCTGATGGCCGAGCTGGCCGGGGTGCGCGGGCAGGATCGCCGCTTCGACGCCCACCTGCGGGCCCTGGAGGCGCTGCTCGATCAGCTGCGTGGGGAGGAATTCCTGGCCCGGGCGGCCAGCGAGGCGATCGCCCGGGCGGTGCAGGGGGCCGAGCTGCTGCGTCACGGCACGCCGGATGGGGTGGAGGCCTTCATGGCCAGCCGCCTGGGGGGCCAGGGCAGCCACTGGGGTGTGATGTTCGGGTCCCTGGCGGGCTCGATCACCCGCAGCCAGGCCGACCGTATCGTGGACCGGGCCCGGGTTTCAGTCTGAGCTGCCGGTGCCCGGCGAGGCCCGGCCGGGGGTCAGGGCCTTGCCGCCACCCGCAGACGGACACTCATGACGTGGGCCAGTCCCAGCACCAGGGCGGCGGTGCTCCAGTGGTTGAGAAAGGATAGCCCGGGAAGCATGCTGCCCAGCTGTCTCACAGGGAAGCCGATGGCAATGCCCAGCACGATGAACTTGACGTAGGCGAACTCGACTTCGAGTGTGCTTCCGCAACAGGGGCAGTCGATCCGTTTGCGCGCCTTCAGGATGGTCCTGGAAAGGAAGGCGATCTTGTAGTGGCAATGTGGGCAGTCGATCCCCAGGGTGGAGGCGGTGCCGGAGGCCTTGGCGGACTCCGGGGGGCGTCCTTCCCCTGGCACACCCGTCTGGCCGGCGAACCAGTCGTTGCTGCGGGTGGTGAACAGCATGACCAGCGCGATCAGATCCAGCCCGCTGGTCATGATGTCGATCGTTGTCAGGAGCGGGTGCAAGCTCAGCTGCTCCCGGAGCGTCGCTGCGGTGGAGGCGAATCCCCATATCGCCAGCAGCAGCGTGACCCATCGCGCCCAGTTCTTGCGGGCCCGGATCCTCATCTGGAGCCAGACCAGTACGGCGGTGACGATGGCCAGGGCGATGGCCGTGGTACCGAGCTTGCCGTCCAGCAAGTCGGGTGACGTCAGCAGGCTCGCAATGAAGGATCCGAGCAACAGGTAACACGCATTTCGAACCTCCCGGGGGGGAGGGGTGCTGGCGAGGAACAGGGGCATGGTGAAAGAAGGCGCTCCGCTTTGGCGGAGCGTGGCAGGAGGGTTTATCTTTCTTGCATATCCTGACTGAAAAGCCACCTGGCATCAATGGAGCGGGTCACATTGCGGTGTGGGGACACCGTGGGCAGAGCACGCAATCCCATCGATGCCCGCACGCAGCGCGGCCTGGTCGCATCGCAGGCAAGACCCTGCGGCAGGCGAAGAGGGGCGCTGGCGTGTCAGCCGGGCGGGCCGGTGAAGCGGCTGGGCGGGACGCCGAGGGCCTTGGCGAACATGGCCGAGAAGGCGGCCTGGCTGGCATAGCCCACGGCGGCGGCGACCTGGGCCATGGGCAGGCCGCGGGAGATCTCGTCCACCGCCTTGGCCAGGCGCAGCTGCTGGCGCCAGGCGCCGAAGCTGGTGCCGAGTTCGGACTGGAACAGGCGGGCCAGGGTGCGCGCGCTGGCGCCCACCTGCTCGGCCCATTCGGTCAGGCCGCGGCCATCGGCGGGGTTGTCCATGAGTGCGTCGCAGAGCGCCTTGAGGCGCCGGTCGCGGGGCAGCGGCAGGCCCAGCGAGAGGGGGCGGGCGATGCGCATCTCCTCCAGGGCCAGCTGCATCATCAGGCGGTGGCGGGCGTCGCCACGGCCTTCGGCCAGGGCTTCGCCGAGGCTGCGCAGCAGGGGCGACACGTCCACCACGGTGCAGGCGTCGAGGGGCAGGGGGGCGGCGGCCGAGGCGATGTAGAGGGTGCGCAGCTCGACCGCGCCGAGCACGGTCAGGTCATGGTCGATCTCCGGCGGGATCCACACCGCCCGGTTGGGGGGCACGATCCAGGCCATGCCAGCGGCGCAGATGCGGATCGCGCCGCAGATGGGGTAGGCAAGCTGGGCCCAGGGGTGGCGGTGGGCTGGCACTACCACGTCGGGGGGCAGGCTGCGGACGTTCATGGTCACCGGTTCGTCCATGGACGGCGCGCGGCGTGGCAGGGGATCGAAGGAGCGGGGCGAGGCACTGCGCGGCATGTTTGAACAAATCTCTGTCAGTTTGTCGAAATACAGCCATCCGGGTGGGCGCTAGTATCGTCCGTCAATCCGGCGAGTTCAAGACAACAGGGCTGCCCGCCGGGCCGACGACCAGGCAGCCCAGGAGAGCCCCATGAGTACCGACGCGAGCCTCGCGCCCCCCCGACAGGACGCCTATGTGATCGCGCTGGTGGGTTTTGCCCACAGCGTGTCGCACTTCTTCCACCTGCTGCTGCCGCCGCTGTTCCCGTGGCTGATGCCCGAGTTCGGCCTGGACTTCGTCGGTATCGGCAGCACCATGACGGTCTTCTTCCTGGTTTCGGGGGTCGGTCAGGCGCTGGCCGGGCTGGTGGTGGACCGCTTCGGGCCGGTGCGCGTGCTGGCGGCCGGGATTTCCTGTTTCGTGGCGGCCGGCGCCTTGCTGGCCCAGGCCAGTTCCTTCGTCGAACTGATCCTGGTGGCGGCGCTGGCCGGCCTCGGCAACAGCGTCTTCCACCCCTGCGATTTCACCATCCTCAACCGCAACGTGTCCCAGCCCCGCCTGGGCCATGCCTTCTCGGTGCATGGCCTGTCGGGCAACCTGGGTTGGGCCCTGGCGCCGGTCTTCATGACCGGTATCGCGGCCCACTCGGGCTGGCGCGTCGCGGCGCTGTCGGCCGGGCTGCTGGCGGTGCCGGCGCTGCTGCTGATCATCGCCGGGCGGCATCACCTGGTGGATGAGAGCCGCCACACCGGGCCCGGGGGGCCGGCGGTGACGACCCTGGAGATCCTCAAGGTGCGGCCGGTGTGGATGTGCTTTGCCTTCTTCTTCCTGCTGACCATGGCCTTCGGCACCTTCCAGAACTTTGGGGCGCCGCTGATGAACGGCCTCTACGGCATGTCGGTGGCGGGGGCCGCGGCGACCTTGTCGGTTTACCTGCTGGGCGGCGCTGCGGGCATCCTGGTGGGGGGCTTCCTGACCCAGTCGGCCCGCCAGGACATGATCATCGCCAGTGCCCTGGGGGCGGCGGCACTGGCCGTGCTGCTGCTGGCGAGCGGCTGGGTGCCGGCCGGTGCGGTGGTGGTCCTGATGGCGGCGATCGGTTTCTTCACCGGCCTGGCCGGCCCGTCCCGCGACCTGCTGGTGCGCCGTGCCGCCGCTGCGCGTTTCGGCCAGGCGGCCTTCGGGCGGGTCTACGGTTTCGTCTATTCGGGCCTGGACACGGGCCTGGCCCTGGCGCCGCTGGCCTTCGGCGGGCTGATGGACTCGGGCAGCTTCGGTACCGTGCTGATCGGCATCGCCATCCTGCAGGCCGCCGCCATCGGCACGGCGATGAGCGTGGAGCGCAGCTAGCGCGGTGATCCACGGGGGCGCGGCATCAGCGCACCATGCAGCGCCCCTTCGCTTCCAGCCAGTACACCACCTCGCCCACCACCACCACGCTGCCCGACACCACGAAGGAGGCGGCCGAGACGGCGCCGGCCAGCACCAGCAGTTCGGCGCAGCCCTCGTTGCGACAGCCGCCGAAGGCTGCCACCTGGTAGGCCTGCAGGGTCATGTGCTTCTCGAGGATGCCGCAGGCCGGGTCGTAGCGGGTGGTGCTCTGCGGCAGGAACAGGCAGCTGCTCAGAATGCCGCTGAGAATTCCGTACAGGCCGGCGAGGGCGAGGCGGCGGATGGGGTGGCCTGTGCGGCCTGGGCGGTGCATGCAGTGATCCTGTCGCGTCCTTGATCCTGGCCTGATTGTCTCCCGGTTCCCGCCGGATCCTCTTTCTTTCTCCTCTTGCTGCACTGCAGCTTTACGTTTTTGTCACCCTGGTGCGCCGGGCGGACAAATCCGTCAGGTGTCTCTCCGGCGCCGTTCCCCCTTTTTTCGGTCTTTTCCCTTTTGCGACAAGTGCTTGGCGCACGTGGCACGTTGGCTGCATTAGTAGGCCTTGTGGGTTCATCAAATCGCCTGATCGATGGATCCCATGGACAAAAACGAACAGCCCGCGGAGGAGACCCGGATGCCCCACACCGTCACCATCGAAGACACCGGTGAGCGCTACACCTGCGCCGGTGAAGAGTCCCTGCTGTCGGCCATGGCTCGCCTGGGCCGGCGGGGCATTCCCGTGGGCTGTCGCGGCGGTGGTTGCGGCGTGTGCAAGGTCGAGATCCTCAGTGGTGAGTTCGGCACTCGCGCGATGAGCCGGGACCACGTGGACGATTCAGACCGTGCGGCGGGCCGCCTGCTGGCCTGCCGGGTCTATCCGGCCAGCGATATGTCCTTGAAGGTGGTCGGCAAGCTGCAGAAATCCGTATGCCGCCCTGATCGCCCAGTTAGCTCTGTTACACCCCCTGTTACCCGATAGATCCTGAACAAAAGAGGAGACGAGATATGGCAATGACTGGTGTTCTGCGCCCGGGCCACGCCCAGGTGCGCGTGCTGGACCTGGAAGAGTCGGTACGCTTCTACCGTGATGTGCTGGGCCTGGTGGAGACCGGGCGGGACGCCCAGGGCCGGGTGTACTTCAAATGCTGGGATGAGCGCGACCACCACAGCTACGTGATCCGCGAATCCGACCGGGCCGGCATCGATTTCTTCGGCTTCCGGGTGCTCAACACGGCGGAGCTCGACCGCCTGGAGGCCGACCTGAACGCTTACGGCCTCGCCACCGAACGCATCCCCGCCGGTGAGATGCTGGAGACCGGCGAGCGGGTGCGCTTCACCCTGCCGTCGGGCCATGCGATAGAGCTGTACGCCGAGAAGACCAAGGTCGGCAACGGGATTCCGCTGATCAACCCGGCTCCGTGGAGCTTGCAGCGGGAGCATGGCATCGGGCCGGTGCGCCTCGATCACGCCTTGCTCTACGGCCCCAACGTGGCCGAGGTGCAGAAGATCTTCACCGAGGTGCTGGGCTTCTACCTGGTGGAGCGCGTGCTGACCCCGGACGGCAACGCCAATGCGGCGATCTGGCTGTCCTGCGGCCAGAAGGTGCATGACATCGCTTTCGCCGAATATCCGGAGCCGGGCAAGCTGCACCACTGTTCCTTCCTGATGGAGAGCTGGGACCAGGTGCTGCGGGCGGGCGACATCATGTCGATGAACACCGTGCCGGTGGACATCGGCCCGACCCGCCACGGTGTCACCCGCGGCTGCACCATCTATGCCTGGGATCCGTCCGGCAACCGCTTCGAGACCTTCTTCGGCGGCCACCTGCCTTACCCCGACTACGAGACCCTGACCTGGACCTTCGACAACTTCGGCCAGGGCCTGGACTACCCGCAGCGCAAGCTGCACGAGACCTTCCTCACCGTGGTCAGCTGAGGCCGTGATGCAGCCCGCCACCCCGCCCATGGACACCACCCGCCGCTTCGTCCGCTTCAGCAGCGAGCGGCCCAATGGCTTCATCGAATTCGAGTTCGCCATCGGCGAGCCGGAGATCTTCGTGGAGATGATCCTCGGCCGGGAGGCGTTTGCCGAGTTCTGCGCGGCCAACCGGGTGGAAATGCTGCCCCCGCGCGAACCGGATGCACCCCAGGGCGACTGGGACTGGCGCCTCGCCGACGCTACCCACACCCGCTTCAAGTAAGCCACCGACACGCTTCACCAGGAGACACCCCCCATGCAGATCGACCTCCGCACGGTCGCCATCCAGCCCCAGCGCCAGGCCTTCGACCACCTGGTCCGCCGCTTCGGCGACAAGGCCGCATCGCGCTACCAGGAAGGCAGCTACGACATCCAGGCTGCCGAGAACCTGCACTACCGGCCCACCTGGGACCCGGACCACCAGCTCTACGATGCCTCCCTGACCCGCATCGTGATGGCCGACTGGTACGCCCTCAAGGACCCGCGCCAGTTCTACTACAGCACCTACACCCTGACCCGCGCCCGCCAGCAGGAGACCGCCGAGGCCAATTTCAGCTTCGTCGAGTCCCGCGGGCTGGCCGACATGCTGCCCGACGCGCAGCGCGCCGTGGCCCTGAACGTGCTGGTGCCCCTGCGCCATGCCGCCTGGGGCGCCAACCAGAACAACACCACGGTGTGCGGCTACGGCTACGGGGTGGTGTTCACCCAGCCGTGCATGTATCACGCCATGGACAACCTGGGTGTCGCCCAGTACCTGTCGCGCCTGGGCCTGCTGCTGGGCGACACCGAAGCCCTGGATGCCGGCAAGAAGGCCTGGATGGACGACGCCACCTGGCAGCCGCTGCGCCGCTACGTGGAAGACTGCCTGGCCTGCCGCGACCCCTTCGAGCTGTTCGTGGCCCAGAACCTGGCCCTCGACGGGCTGCTTTACCCGCTGGTGTATGAGCGCATCGTCGACCAGCACCTGTCGGCCCAGGGTGCCTCGGCGGTGGCCATGCTGACCCAGTTCATGAGCGACTGGTTCGACGAGACCCGCAAGTGGGTGGATGCCGTCATCAAGGTGGCGGCGGCCGAGTCCGAGGCCAACCGGGCCGTGCTCACCGAATGGATCCGCCAGTGGAGCGCCCGCGCCGCCTCAGCCATGGTGCCGGTGGTGGAGCTGGCCCTCGGCAGCGGCGCCGACGAGGCCGTCGGCGAGCAGCTCGAAGCCTTCAAGGCACGCGTCCTGAAGACCGGCATCACCCTCTGAAAGGCCCCCAATGTCCACCGTATTCATCGCCCTGCAGGCCAACGAAGAGACCCGCCCGATCATCGAGGCCATCGAGATCGACAACCCCCAGGCCGTCGTCCATCGCCAGCCGGCCATGGTCAAGATCGACGCCCAGGGCCGCCTGGTGATCCGTCGCGCCACCATCGAAGAGCAACTCGGGCGCGATTTCGACCTGCAGGAAATCCACATCAACCTCATCTCCCTGACCGGGCATGTGGTTGAAGACGACGAAACCCTCACCCTCAGCTGGAACGATTGAAGGAGCGCCCGCCATGGACATGAAAGTCACCAAGAAGAAGCTTGGTCTCAAGGACAAGTACAAGCTGATGACCCGCGACCTGGGCTGGGAGCCGAGCTATCACAGCAAGGACGAGCTCTATCCCTACATGAATTATGAGGGCATCAAGATCCACGACTGGGACAAGTGGGAAGACCCCTTCCGCCTGACCATGGATGCCTACTGGAAGTACCAGGCCGAGAAGGAGCGCAAGTTCTACGCGATCATCGACGCCCACGCCCAGAACAACGGCCACCTCAACCTCACCGACGCCCGCTACCTGTCGGCCCTGAAGATCTTCCTGCAGGCCATCAGCCCGGGTGAATACGCCGCGCACCGGGGTTTTGCCCGGGTCGGCCGCGAGTTCCCGGGCGTCGGGCCGCAGGTCGCCTGCCAGATGCAGGCCATCGACGAGATCCGCCACGCCCAGACGCAGATCCATGCGATGTCCAACTACAACCGTTACTACAACGGTTTCCACGCCTTCGCCGACCAGCGCGACCGTATCTGGTACACCTCGGTGGCCCGCTCCTTCTTCGACGATGCCATGTCGGCGGGGCCCTTCGAGTTCATGATCGCCATCGGCTTCAGCTTCGAGTACGTGCTGACCAACCTGCTCTTCGTGCCCTTCATGTCGGGTGCGGCCTACAACGGTGACATGGCCACCGTGACCTTCGGTTTCTCGGCCCAGTCCGATGAAGCCCGTCACATGACGCTGGGGCTGGAGGTGATCAAGTTCATCCTCGAGCAGGACCCGGACAACCTGCCCATCGTCCAGAACTGGATCGACAAGTGGTTCTGGCGCGGCTTCCGGGTGCTCGGTCTGGTCAGCACCATGATGGACTACATGCTGCCCAAGCGCGTCATGTCCTGGCGCGAGGCCTGGGACATCTACGGTGTGGAGAACGGCGGCGCCCTGTTCAAGGATCTGGCCCGCTACGGCATCAAGCCGCCCAAGGGCTGGGACGACGCCGAGAAGGCCATCGACCACATGTCCCACCAGTTCATGCTGGGCCTCTACCAGTGGAGCTTCGGCACGGCTTTCCATGCCTGGATCCCGTCGGACGACGACATGCGCTGGCTGTCCGCCAAGTACCCGGACACCTTCGACCAGTACTACCGGCCGCGCTGGGAGCACATCAAGAAGCTGGCCGCTGCCGGCACGCCCTTCAAGAACTACGGCCTCGCCAAGCTGTGCCAGACCTGCCAGCTGCCCACCGTGTTCACCGAGCCGGACGACCCGACCCTGACCTGCCACCGGGAGACCGTGTACAAGGGTGAGAAGTACCACTTCTGCTCCGACGGCTGTCAGCACATCTTCGAGAACGAGCCGGAGAAGTACATCCAGGCCTGGCTACCCATGCCCCAGCTGTTCCAGGACCCGGTCAATGGCGACCTGGGCGAGTGGATGAAGTGGGTCAGCCTCCTCGACGGCAAGGACAACGGTGACTACGCCGGCTCCGAGGACCAGAAGAACTTCGAGGCCTGGCGCGGCCTGGCCACCACCAACCAGTAATCGGGCAGGGTCCGTGCAGGGTCCGCGTAGGGGCGGCTTCAGCCGCCCGCGGACTCCGATCAACGGCATGTGCTTGATCAGGGCACCGTGGGCGGCTGAAGCCGCCCCTACAGCGTCCCTACGCCCCTGCAGCGCCCCCCAACCACACCATCATTCAGGAGACTCCAAATGACCGTCGCCGCCATCAAGGAATACCTCGCCGTCCCCCGCGACCGCGTGGAGAACTTTCACGGCAAGCAGCTCGTGTATGTGAGCTGGGATCGCCACCTGCTCTTCGCTGCCCCCTTCCTGCTGTGCCTGCCGCCGGAGACCGCGTTCCGGGAGCTGGTGAACGGCCCTCTCGCCATGCTGCTGCAGGCCGACCCCGACGCCGCCGCCATCGACTGGACGAAGGTTGAATGGCTCAAATCCAACCAGCCCTGGACGCCGGACTTCGATGCCAGCCTGGCCGCCAACGGGATCGGCCACAAGGACCAGCTGCGTCTGCGCACGTCGGGCCTCAACAGCCTGCTGGCGGCATGAGGCGCGGGCAATGACTTACGAGCTGACCATCGAGCCGCTTGGCCAGACCATAGAGATCGAGGAGGGCCAGACCATCCTCGATGCGGCGCTGCGGGCCGGCATCTATCTGCCCCATGCCTGTTGCCACGGCCTGTGCGCCACCTGCAAGGTGCAGGTGAGCGACGGCGAGATCGAGCACGGCGAGGCCTCCAGCTTCGCCCTGATGGATTTCGAACGGGACGAGGGTAAGTGCCTGGCCTGCTGCGCCACGGTGCAGGGCGACGTCGTCATCGAGGCCGAGATCGATGAGGATCCGGACGCCGAGACCCTGCCGGTGCGGGATTTCGACGGTACGGTGGCACGCATCGAAACCCTCACTCCGACCATCAAGGGGGTGTGGATCCGGCTGGATAGGCCCATGCATTTCCAGGCTGGCCAGTATGTGAATCTGGAGCTCCCCGGCGGCATCGGCAGCCGCGCCTTCTCCATCGCCAGCCCGCCGTCGGCGGACGGCGAGGTCGAGCTCAACATCCGCATCGTGCCGGGCGGGCAGGGCACCACCTACGTGCACGAAACCCTGCGGGCCGGCGAGCGGGTGCGCATCACCGGGCCCTACGGGCGCTTCTTCGTGAAGAAGTCGGCCGCCGTGCCGGTGCTGTTCATGGCTGGCGGTTCCGGCCTGTCCAGCCCGCGCAGCATGATCCTGGACCTGCTGGCGGAGGGCTTTGAACTGCCGATCACCCTGGTCTACGGGCAGCGCTCCCGGGACGAACTCTATTACCACGAGGAGTTCCTGGCCCTCGCCGCGCAGCATTCCAACTTCCGCTACGTGCCGGCCTTGTCGCACGAGCCGGAAGGTTCAGACTGGAGCGGCTTCCGGGGCTTCGTCCATGAGGCCGCCAGGGCTGCCTTCGACAACGACTTTCGTGGTCACAAGGCCTATCTGTGCGGCCCGCCGCTGATGATCGAGGCCTGCATCTCGACGCTCATGCAGGGGCGACTATTCGAGCGGGACATCTACACCGAGAAATTCATTTCGGCAGCCGATGCCCAGCAGGTGCGCAGCCCGCTGTTCAAGGCATTGTAGGGTCGGCTTCAGCCGACCACCCGTGCGTCGATCATCATCCAGGGTCGGCTGAAGCCGACCCTACAGAGTGGGCGCGCGCGCCTCCTAGAACGACGAGCCCGGCGTCTGCAGGAACTTGATCTCCTCTTCCGTCGAAGCCCTGCCCAGCACCGCGTTGCGGTGGGGGTAGCGGCCGAAGCGGTCGATGATGGCCTTGT